>CAZAWN010000111.1:0-1773 GCA_964488825.1 uncultured Methyloversatilis sp.
CGCGTCGAGGCAGGGTGAAGCGGCAGGTGTGCCGTGGCGCCAGCGCCGAGTTTCGGCGACAACAAACAGTCATTGACCGGAGAATTTGTATCATGACCATGAACTTCAAACCCTACATCACGCGCGACCCCGCCGTCTGCGGTGGTGAAGCGATCATTACCGGAACGCGCATTACTGTACGCACCGTGCTGGCGAGTCTGGCCGAAGGCATGAGCGCGGAGGAAATTCTTGCTGACTTTCCAACGCTCACTCGTGATGGCCTGCGTGCGGTGATCGCCTTTGCCGCTGTTTCCGCCGAGGAAGACCTGCCGCTCACGGCCACCCCGGCGCTGGCATGAAGATCAAGCTCGATGAAAACCTGCCGGCCAGACTGGTCGGCATTCTCGCCGCGCATGGTCATGACGTGCATACCGTGCCCGATGAAAATCTTGCCGGGCGGCCCGATGCGGATATCTGGTGGGCCGCGAGTGAAGAGGGCCGTTTTCTGATTACCCAGGACCTCGATTTTTCAGATACCCGTCGCTTCGCACCGGGAACTCACGCCGGATTGCTGCTGCTGCGCCTGCGCGAACCCGGGGCGCAGGCACTGAGCAATGCGCTGACGGCAATAGCTGGAGACATTGATACCTGGTACGGCTGTTTCGTCGTGGTCACGGAAAACAAGATCAGAGTCAAACGGCCTTGAGCGTGCCGTCGCGCCAGCGCCGACTTCTGTTGACCCAAGTCAATCCATGTAATTCCGGGTACCGATATAGTTCGCCGTCCTTTAACTTGAATCGCCATGGCCTCCGATTTCGAACTCGTCTGTCCCGCCGGCGGGTTGCCTGCGCTGAAAATCGCTGTCGATAACGGCGCGGACTGCGTCTATACCGGCTTTCGCGATGCTACCAACGCGCGCAATTTCACCGGCCTGAATTTCGACGACGCCAGCATGAAGCAGGGCGTCGCCTACGCGCATCAGCGCGGCGTCAAGGTACTGGTGGCGCTGAATACCTTCCCCCTTACCGATAACTGGTCGAGTTGGACAGCCGCTGTCGACAAGGCGGCCGCTTTCGGCGTCGATGCGGTGATCCTCGCCGATCCCGGCCTGATGGACTATGCGCACCGCACCTATCCGCAACTTCGCCTGCACCTGTCAGTTCAAGGCTCGGCGACCAACTACGAGGCGATCAACTTCTACCACGAGCGCTTTGGCGTCCAGCGCGCGGTGCTGCCGCGTGTCTTGTCGCTGGCGCAGGTCGAGCACATGGCAAAGCACACGCCGGTCGAGATCGAGGTGTTTGGTTTCGGTGGCCTGTGCGTGATGGTCGAGGGGCGCTGCGCCTTGTCGGCCTACGCTACCGGAACATCGCCCAACTGCCAGGGCGCTTGCTCGCCGGGCAAAGCGGTGCGCTACGAGGAAACGCCGCGCGGCATGGAAACGCGGCTGGGCGGTGTGCTGATCGACCGCTTCGGGCCGGGCGAGCGCGCCGGCTACCCGACGCTCTGCAAGGGTCGTTTCGAGGTCGACGAGGAAACCTACTACGCCATCGAGGAACCGGCCAGCCTCAACACCATGGAGCTGTTGCCCGATCTCATGAAAGCCGGTGTCAAGGCGCTCAAAATCGAGGGACGACAGCGCAGCCCGGCTTACGTCGGGCAGGTCACCAAGGTCTGGCGCGCGGCGATTGACGCCTGTCGGCGTGACCTCGATCATTTCAAACCGACACCCGCCTGGATGGCCGAATTGAACAAGATTTCCGAAGGTCAGTCGGCCACGTTGGGGGCCTACAA
>CAZAWN010000111.1:1873-6007 GCA_964488825.1 uncultured Methyloversatilis sp.
ATGAAACTCGCCCTTGGTCCCCTGCTCTACTACTGGTCACGCCAGCAGGTGATGGATTTCTACGCGGCAATGGCCGAGCAGCCGGTCGAGGTCATTTACCTTGGTGAGGCGGTCTGCTCGCGCCGCCACGAGATGCGCCTCGACGACTACCTTGAAGCGGCGACGGTGCTGGCCGATGCCGGCAAGGAAGTCGCGCTGTCGACCCTGCCGCTGATCGAATCCGAGTCCGATCTCAAGGCGGTGCGGCGCATGATGGACGCGGCGAAGGACGATCCGCGCCTGACCGTCGAGGCGAACGAGATGGGCGCCGTGCGGCAACTCGCCGAGCGCGGCCAGCGTTTCGTCGCCGGGCCGACACTCAATGTCTTCAATAGTCATACGCTGAAAATTCTCGCCGACTGCGGCGCAACGCGCTGGGTAATGCCGCCCGAGAGCGGCCGTACCATGCTCACCAGCCTGCAGCGGGAGATGCCCGCGGGGGTTGAAACGGAAGTCTTCGCCCATGGCCGTATCCCGCTCGCCTACTCGGCGCGCTGTTTTACGGCACGACGTTACCGGCTGCAGAAGGACAGTTGCGAGTTCCGCTGCATCGAATTCGCCGACGGACTCGAAGTCAAGACGCGCGAGGGCCAGCCCTTCCTCACGCTGAACGGCATCCAGACACAATCGGCCAAGCTCTATCACCTCGAACGCGAACTGCCCGAACTGGCTGCAACGGGCGTCGATCTGCTGCGCCTATCGCCGCAATCGGAGGGCATGACCGAGTTGATCGCCGCCTATCGTGCGCTGCTCGACGGTATAACGGCGCCGATGCCCAATGGCGACTACTGCAACGGCTTCTGGTACGATCGACCGGGCCTGGAATGGATAACGAGCTCATCATGACGAACTTCAAACTCCCCGATTTCACCTTACCCGCGCCGCTGGCACGCCTCGGCGGCAAGCTGCCGCAACTGCCGCCGACGCTGGCGCTGGTGACCGGCCTCAACCTCGCGCTCGGTCGCCTGATTCCGCGCGAGCCGCTCGAAATGCTGGTGGGTAAACGCTTCACGATCCGCGTCAAGGATGCGGGCATGACCCTGCGCTTCGGCTACAACGGCCGCAGCTTCCATCCGGTCTTCGATGCCGCGCCGGCCGACCTGACGATTTCGGCCAAAGCGCGCGATTTTCTCGTCCTGCTGGCGCGCGAGGAAGACCCCGACACGCTGTTCTTCGACCGCCGCCTGCTGATGGAAGGCGACACCGATCTCGGCCTGCTGGTGAAGAACACCCTCGATGGCGTCGAGCTGCCACGCTTCGATCCGGCACGCCTGTCGCCCGCCGAACTGCTGATGCGCCTGCGCACCCGTCTCGCGACCCCGCACGGGGTTTGGCAAGAAACACGAAGGGCCGCCCCGAGTGTTTCTTGGCCCCTTGAGGGGCGAAACGAGCGCAGCGAGTTTTCCGGGGTGGGCTGACTTCGGCGTGACGGCGCGTCCCCGACTGCCGTTCTACCTTGCCGGCGTCTATACGCTGCTGATCCTCTACGGCAGTCTTCATCCGCTCGACCATTGGCGTGCCAGCGGGGTTGATCCGCTCGCCTTCCTCCAGGCGAGTTGGCCGCGCTACTTCACCGAATTCGATCTCGTTGCGAATAGTCTTGCCTACGTTCCACTGGGTTTTCTCTGGGCCACGGTTCTCGCTGTCCGTCTACCGGCCGGCGCCGTTTTTATTGGCGCAGCGCTGGCGGCTGGCGCATTGTCGTTTGGCGTCGAAGTCATTCAGAATTACCTGCCCAGCCGTATTCCCTCGAATCTCGATCTTGCCTGCAACACGCTCGGCGGCATGGGGGGCGCGCTCGCAGCTTTGCGTTGGGGCCATCATTTGCTCGACGGCGGGCGGCTGCATGCCTGGCGGGAACGGCGCTTTCTCGGCGGCAGCGCCGGCGATCACGGCCTGGTGCTGATGGCGCTCTGGCTGCTGACGCAGCTTAGTCCGGAGTCTTTCCTGTTTGGCAACGGCAATCTAAGGGGATTGATCGGCCTGCCGGCCGCCTTCGATTTTCGCGCCAATCATTTCCTCGAACTGGAAATGGCCACGGTGGCCGCGCAAACGCTGGCCATCACACTGATCGGCAACCGTCTGGCGCGCAACCATCCCGTGCTGCTGCCGCTCGCGCTGCTTGGTGCGGCGATGCTGGTCAAGAGCGGCGCGATCATGCTGCTGATGGAAAGCGTTCATGGCTTCGCCTGGATTACGCCGGGCACGCTGGGTGGCCTGGCCTTGGGCCTGGTACTGGCGTTGCTCGCGCTGGGCTGTCAGGCGGATGAACGGCTGACCATCGCTGCCATGGCGCTGATGCTGGCCACCGTGCTCGCCAATCTGATGCCGGACAATCCGTATCTTGAAGATACCCTGCGCGTCTGGCAGCAGGGCCACTTCCTCAACTTCAACGGGCTGACGCGGCTGGTCGCCGCCCTCTGGCCCTTCCTGGCCCTGCCGTGGCTAATGCTTTCAAGGACAAAACCATGAGCGCTATCGTTGATCTTGTCACCCTGCGCGACGCGTTGCGGGAATTCGCCGCCGCGCGCGACTGGCGCCAGTTCCACTCGCCGAAGAATCTCGCCATGGCGATGATTGTCGAAGCGGCCGAACTGGTCGAACATTTCCAGTGGGCGACGCCGGAAGAAAGCCGCGCGCCTTCGCCGGAAAAGCTGGCCGACATCCGCGACGAAATCGCCGATACGCTGATCTATCTGGTCGAGCTCGCCGATGCGCTCGATATCGACCTGATTGCCGCGGCGCGCGACAAGATCGTCAAGAACGCCCTCAAGTATCCCGCGCCGCCGTAAAACTCGGCGCCCCACAGGGACTTCCTTCGGTCGCTCACAGGACGGCACTCTCAGGGGGCGTTGCTGTGCAAACGGATGCGTCCGACCAGCCAGAGCGTCAGCACGGTGGCCGCCATCGCCAGCAGGCCGACCTGACCGTAGCCGACCACTTTTCCCTGCTCCATGACGATCATCAGCCCGCCGACGTAGGAGGCGATGCCGCAGCCAAGGTTTTGCATCGTGCCGTTGAGGGCGAGGAAGGTTCCGCGCAGGCGCGGCTCGACCGCCGCCGTCATCAAGGCCATGGCCGGCACCATGCGGCCCGGCACCAGGATGAAGAACGCCGTGGTGCAGACGATCATCGTCCAAAGCGGCACGGGCGGCAGATGAGTTTGCACGTACAAAGGAATCAGCGCGCCGCAAGCCACCCAGCGAAACACGCGTACCTTGCCGTGCCGGTCCGCCAGCCGGCCGATCCAGCGCGCTGTAAAGAAGGTTGCACAGCCGCCCGCGAGGTATAGGTAAGGAATTTCTTCCTGACGGAGGCCGACATTCGCGGTGGCATACAGGGTGATGAACGGAATTACCGTGAAGCCGCCCAGCATCAACAGCAGCATGAACACCAGCGCGCGCCGGTGATTGGCCTCCAGCAGCGTTTCTTTCAGCGCGGCGAGCGGGTGCGCTCGCTCGGTATCGCCGAGCACCGCGTCCGGCAGATGGCCGCGCAGCGTCGGCAAGTGCTTCAGGCCAAGCAGGAACAGCACCACGGCCAGCGCCGCGATGAGGATGAAAGGCATGCGCCAGCCAAAGTCGTTGGCGAGGAACAGCGAGACCGGCACGCCGGCCACCGTGGCCAAGGAGAAGGCAGACATCACCGTGCCGCTGGCCCGGCCGCGCCGCTCGAAGGGAATCAGGTCACCCACCATGGTATGCACCATCGAACCGAGCATGCCGCCGAACACGCCGGCAATGGCGCGCGCGGCAAGCAGCGAGGCATAGCCCGGCGCCAGGCCGCAGGCCAGCGTGGCCAACCCGAACAGGACGAACATCGTCAGCAGCAGGCGTTTGCGTTCGAAGCGGTCGGCAATCACCGCAATCGGAATCCCGGCCAGCGCTGCAGCGAAGGTGTAAGCGGAAACCAGCAGACCGAACTGGTGTGCATTGATCGCCAGCTCGGCCATCAGCACCGGCCCGAGCGGCATCATGATCATGAAGTCGAGGATGTGGACGAACTGGATGCCGGCCAGCGTCAGCAGCAGCAGTTTTTCCCGGACGGGATCGAGGGGGAGCGCGGGAGAGGACATGGCCGGCATTATGCCGTCCC
>CAZAWN010000111.1:6107-9703 GCA_964488825.1 uncultured Methyloversatilis sp.
TGCCGTCCCGCCAGCGCCGACTTTGGTAAATTGGCGCACCCAACCCAATCAACCGAGGAGACACGCATGAGCCACTTCGATTACCACCTGTTTTTCTGCACCAATCAGCGCGCACCGGGCGAGATGTGCTGCAACAACAACGGCGCGCAGGCGATGCGCGACTACTGCAAGGAGCGCGTCAAGGAGGCGGGCGACCAGATCAAGGGCAAGGTGCGGGTGAATAACGCCGGTTGCCTCGACCGCTGCGACAAGGGGCCGGTGCTGGTCGTCTATCCCGAAGCGGTCTGGTATACCTACGTCGATCAGGAAGATATTGACGAAATCGTCGAGTCCCATCTGATCGGCGGCAAGGTCGTCGAACGTCTGCTTACCGACAACCAATGAGCCGGCATGAGCGCGTCCTGATCGACGGACCGGACGGCAAGATCGAGGTCTTTCTTGAGCCGGCGGTCGAGCCGCGCGGCATCGCGCTGGTCGCGCATCCGCATCCGCTGTTCGGCGGTACGGCGGACAACAAGGTGGTCACCACGCTGGCGCGCACCTTCCGCGAACTGGGCTGCATCACGCTGCGCCCCAGCTTTCGCGGCGTCGGCGGTTCGGAAGGCGAGCACGACCACGGCGAGGCCGAGACCGACGACCTGCTCGCCGTGCATGCCTATGCGCGCGAACGCTGCGGCGCTGACCTGCCGGTCTATCTCGCCGGCTTTTCCTTTGGTGCCTATGTCGTCACCCGCCTCGCCCAGCGGCTCGCTCAGGCCGGCGCGGCGGCCCAACGGCTGGTGCTGGTCGGCACCGCGTCAGGCTTCGTCGAAGGCATGCGCCGCTACGAAACGGCTGCCGTGCCAGCCGACACCATGGTCATCCACGGCGCGCAAGACGAAACCGTACCGCTTGCCAACGTGCTGGCCTGGGCGGAGACGCTCGAACTGCCGATCACCGTCATCCCCGGCGCCGATCATTTTTTTCACCGCCGCCTGCACCTGATCCGCGACATAATCCAGCGGCAATGGCGCTGACTGGATAGAATGCCGCCGCTGCCCGGGTGGTGAAATAGGTAGACACAAGGGACTTAAAATCCCTCGGCCGCAAGGCCGTACCGGTTCGATTCCGGTCCCGGGCACCAAGGCTTCCAGGACGATGCCTTCCTTTTCCCCCATCGTGAAACAAACCCTCTCCGAACGCGACATCTGTTCCAAGTTCATCACCCCTGCTGTAGTGGCCGCAGGCTGGGACTTGCACACGCAGATTCGTGAGGAAGTCACCTTCACCAAAGGCCGCATCATCGTCCGGGGCAAGCTGCATACCCGTGGCGAGACCAAGCGTGCCGACCATCTCCTCTATTACCGGCCCAACATCCCGATTGCGCTGATCGAGGCCAAAGACCCGACGCATACCCTCGGTGCGGGCATGCAGCAGGGGCTGGACTACGGCAACACCCTCGACATCCCCTTCGTTTACTCCAGCAACGGCAGCGGTTTCCTCGAACATGACCGCACCGGCCAGAGCGATCCCGTCGAGCGCGAACTCACCCTCGATGAGTTTCCCTCGCCAGAAGCCCTGTGGGAACGTTACTGCCGCTGGAAGGGGCTGGAAGCTCCGGAAGCCCGTAAGGTCGTCGAGCAGGACTACCACCTCGACGGCAGCGGCAAGGCTCCTCGCTACTACCAGTTGAACGCCATCAACCGTGTCATCGAGGCGATTGCCCGTGGGCAAAAGCGCCTTCTACTGGTGATGGCGACCGGCACCGGCAAGACCTACACCGCCTTCCAGATCATCTGGCGGTTGTGGAAGTCCAAGACCAAGAAGCGCATCCTCTATCTGGCCGACCGCAACATCCTCATCGACCAGACCAAGACCAACGACTTCAAGCCCTTCGGGCAGGCGATGACCAAGATCAGTCACCGCATGGTCGACAAGTCCTTCGAGATTTACCTCTCCCTCTATCAGGCTGTCACCGGTAGCGAGGAAGACAAGAACATCTACAAACAGTTCAGCCCCGACTTCTTCGATCTGATCATCGTCGATGAGTGCCATCGCGGCAGCGCCGCCGAAGACTCGGCATGGCGCGAAATCCTCGACTATTTTCATACCGCCACTCAAATTGGCCTCACGGCCACGCCAAAAGAGACGAAGGATGTCTCGAACATCCATTACTTCGGTGAACCGGTCTATACCTACTCCCTGCGCCAAGGCATCGAAGACGGCTTCCTCGCTCCCTACAAAGTCATCCGCATCGACTTCGACAAGGATTTGCAGGGCTGGCGACCCAAGGCCGGCCAGACCGACAAGCACGGCCAGCTAATCGAAGACCGCATCTACAACCAGAAGGATTTCGACCGCAATCTGGTGCTCGATGAGCGCACCCGGCTGGTGGCGTGGAAGATCACCGAGTATCTCGAAAACACCGATCCCTACGCCAAGACCATCGTCTTCTGCGAAGACATCGACCACGCCGAGCGCATGCGACAGGCGCTGGTCAATCTCAACGCGGCACGGGTTAAGGAAAGCAGTCGCTACATCATGCGCATCACCGGTGACGACCCCATCGGCAAGGCCGAGCTGGACAACTTCATCGACCCGGAGAGCCGCTACCCCGTCATCGCCACCACCTCGCAGCTGATGAGCACCGGCGTTGATGCCCAGACCTGCAAGCTCATCGTGCTCGACAAGCGCATCCAGTCCATGACCGAGTTCAAGCAGATCATCGGGCGTGGCACGCGCATCAACGAGGACTTCGACAAGTACTGGTTTGCCATCATGGACTTCAAGAAGGCGACCGAACTTTTCGCCGATCCTGACTTCGATGGCGACCCGGTGCAAATCTACGAACCGCTGCCCGCAGATCCACCCCTGCCACCGCTGCCCCCGGATGAGCCGGGCGATGCCCCAGATGCCGTCCCGCCAGCGCCGACTTTTCCCGATGAGCCCGATGACCCCGGCGAGCCACGGATCAAATACAGGATTGGCAGTGATGTCACCGTCTATGTGGTGTCGGAGCGGGTGCAGTACTACGGCGCGGACGGCAAGCTCATCACCGAATCGCTCAAGGACTACACCCGCAAGGCAGTACGCAAGGAATTCACCTCGCTCGACCAGTTCCTGCGCCGCTGGAGCGAAGCCGACAAGAAACAGGCCGTCATCGCCGAGCTGGAACAGCAGGGCGTGCTCTTCGCGCCGCTGGCCGAGGAGGTCGGCGGCAAGTACGATGCCTTCGACCTGATCTGCCACGTCGCTTTCGGCCAGCCGCCGCTGTCGCGTCGTGAGCGTGCCGAGGCCGTCAAGAAGCGCGACATCTTCACCAAGTACGGTGAACAGGCACGGCAGGTATTGGAATCCCTCCTCGACCAGTATGCCGATACCGGCATCGAGAATATCGAGGACATCCGCATCCTGCAGCTCGCCCCCTTCAACCAGATCGGCACCGCCCCGGAACTGGTGAATGCCTTCGGTGGCAAGCAGGGCTATCTGCAAGCCATCCACGAACTCGAACAACAACTTTACGGGTAGTCGGCTGCAATGAGCATCTCCACCACCATCAAATCCATCCAGGACATCATGCGCAAGGATGTCGGCGTCGATGGCGACGCGCAGCGCAT
>CAZAWN010000112.1:0-9531 GCA_964488825.1 uncultured Methyloversatilis sp.
AGGCGACCAGCGAGTAGGCGGCGGCGTGCGACTTGTTGAAGCCGTAGCCGGCGAATTTCTCCATCGTGTCGAAGATTTCGTTGGCTTTCGCCGCACCGATCTCGTTCTGTGCGGCGCCGGCGACGAAGATCTCGCGCTGCTTGGCCATCTCCTCCGGTTTTTTCTTGCCCATGGCACGGCGCAACAGGTCGGCGCCGCCGAGCGTGTAGTTGGCCGCCACCTGCGCGGTCTGCATCACCTGCTCCTGGTAAATCATGATGCCGTAGGTGGGGCTGAGCACCTTTTCCAGGCTGGGATGCGGATAGACGACACGTTCGCGGCCGTGCTTGCGCGCGACGAAGCTCGGGATGAAGTCCATCGGTCCCGGCCGGTAGAGCGCGTTCAGGGCGATCAGGTCTTCGAGGCAGTCGGGGCGCGCCTGCACCAGCGTGTCCTTCATGCCGCGCGATTCGAACTGGAACACCGCCGTGGTGTTGGCGTTCTTGAAAATGCCTTCGTAGGTCGCCGGGTCGTCGAGCGGCAGGTTTTCCAGCTTTACCTCAACGCCTTCCACCTCATTGACGAAGCTGACGGCTTCTTCGAGTATCGTCAGGGTGCGCAGGCCAAGGAAGTCAAACTTCACCAGGCCGGCTTTTTCGACATCGTCCTTGTCGAACTGGCTGACCGTGGCGCCGCCGTCGGCGGAGTAGAGCGGACAGAAGTCGGTGAGCTTGCCCGGTGCGATCAGTACGCCGCCGGCGTGCATGCCGACGTTGCGCGTCAGGCCTTCGAGCTTCTCGGCGAGGGTCCACAGTTCGGCCAGTTCCTCTTCCTGTTGCAGGCGTTCGTTGATGGCCGGCTCGGTTTCACGCGCCTTGGCGAGGGTGATGCCCAGTTCGTTGGGGATCAGCTTGGCGAACTGGTCGACGAAATTGAAGCCCAGGTCGAGCACGCGACCGACATCGCGGATCACAGCCTTGGCCGCCATCGTGCCGAAGGTGGCTATCTGCGCTACCGCGTGCTGGCCATATTTTTGCCGTACATAGTCGATCACCCGGTCGCGGCCTTCCTGGCAGAAGTCGATGTCGAAGTCGGGCATCGAGATGCGCTCGGGGTTGAGAAAGCGTTCGAACAGCAACTCGTAGCGCAGCGGGTCGAGGTCGGTGATCCCCAGGCTGTAGGCAACCAGCGAGCCGGCGCCCGAACCACGACCCGGCCCGACCGGTACGCCGTTGTTCTTGCCCCAGTTGATGAAGTCGGCAACGATCAGGAAGTAACCGGGGAAGCCCATCTGGACGATGGTTTTGATCTCGAATTCGAGCCGTGTGCCGTATTGCGAGCGCCGAGTTTCGCGTTCTGCGGGATCGGGGTACAGGTGTTCGAGGCGCTGCTCCAGCCCGGCGTGCGCTTGCTGGTCGAGATAGGCTTCAATCGTCTCGCCCTGGGGTGTCGGGAATTCCGGCAGGAAGCTTTTGCCGAGCGGGACGGAGAGATTGCAACGCTGGGAGATCGCCACGCTGTTGATCAAGGCTTCGGGCAGGTCGGCGAACAGCGCGGCCATCTCGTCCTGTGTCTTGAAATATTGCGCAGCGCTGAAATTCTTGGGGCGACGTTTGTCGCCCATCACATAGCCTTCGGCGATGCAGACGCGCGCTTCGTGGGCGCGAAAATCATCGGCGCGGATGAACTGCACGGGATGAGTGGCGACCACCGGCAGATCCAGTTCCGCGCCCAGTCGTAGCGTCGCGGCAATCAGACGCTCCTGCGCGGGGTTGTCGTGCGTGCCATCGGGACGCTGGATTTCCAGGTAAAAGTTGCCAGGGAACAGGGCGGCCCAGTGACGCGCACCGGCGGCCGCCTTGTCGGGTTTGTCGGCCACCAACCACTGGCCGACTGCTCCCCCGTGTGCGCCGGAAAGGGCAATCAAGCCGCGGTTGTCGCCGGTGAAAGCAGCCAGCGGAATTTCGGCGCGTCCATGACAGCGTGGCCGCAGGTAGGCGGCGCTCAGCAACTCGCAGAGACGGAGGTAGCCGGCGCGATTCTTTGCCAGCAGCAACAATCGAGATGGGTTTGTTCGCCCCGGATCGGGGACGGAAGCAGCTTCTTCGGCTACCCATGCGTCGCAACCGACAATCGGCTTGATCCCCGCGGCGCGGGCTGCGCCATAGAACTTGACCATGCCGAACAGATTGGCAAGATCGGTCAGCGCCAGCGCCGGCATGCCGTCGGCCACCGCTTGTGCCACGGCCTCGTCGAGCCGCGTCAGGCCATCCGTGACGGAATATTCGCTATGCAGGCGAAGATGGATGAAACGGGGGGGGCGGAGAGAGGACATTGGTCGGGATTTTACCTGCCGACCCGACTCAAGCCCGGTTGGACACGAACAGACGCAAGGGTTGATCTAATCGATATCGATCTGCGCCGCGGGGAGAAATGCTTCCGCATAGCGGCGATAGACGCCTTCGCGGACGAATACCTCGAAGAGATCGGGGTCGATATGTCCGCCGGCAGCGAATTTCCTCATGATTTCGAGCGCTAGCGAGAGTTTCATGGCCGGTTTGTACGGCCGATCATGGGCCGTCAGCGCTTCGAAGATGTCGGCTATGCCCATCATGCGCGCCGGCAAGGACATTTGCTCGCGCGTCAGCCCCTTGGGATAGCCTTTGCCGTCCATTCGTTCGTGGTGGCCCCCGGCGTACTCCGGTACCTTGGAAAGGTGCCTCGGCCAGGGCAGTGCTTCAAGCATGCTGATGGTGGAGACGATGTGGTGGTTGATAACCTCGCGTTCCTTGGGCGTCAGGGTGCCGGCGCGAATGGAGAGGTTCTCGATCTCGTCGGCACTGAGAAATTCCGATTCCACCCCCTGGGGATTGCGCCAAAGATGACGCGTGCCAATATCCCGCACGCGCTGCTGATCGGCCGGATTCATCGCCTCGCCGCCAATGTTGATTTGCCGGAGAAACTCGCGTTCTTCGTCGAGCGACTGAACCTCTTGCCAGTAGTCGGCCCAGCGGGCCGACTCGGCTTCGGCATCGGTCTTGACACGTGTATCGAGGATCTTCCGCAAGCTTGCGATCAGCGCATCGCGCTTCAATACCTCGAAACGTGTATCGACCAGACCGATCCGATCATAGATGGTCTCCAGCTTGGTGGCCTTGTCGACAACATGCACCGGGGTGGTGACCTTGCCGCAATCGTGTAGCAACCCGGCGATCTTCAGCTCGTAGAGATCGCTTTCGGACAGGCTGAATCCGGCCAGCGGCCCTTCGGTTGTCGCATTCACCGCGTTGGCAATCATCAGCGTCAAGGAGGGTACGCGCTGGCAATGTCCGCCGGTGTAGGGGGATTTCTCGTCGATGGCGTGGTTGATCAATCCGATGAAGGATTCGAACAGGCTTTCGAGTTGGTCGATCAGCAGCCGGTTGGTCAAGGCGATCGCCGCTTGCGAAGCGAGCGACTCGACCAGTTGTTGGGCCGCGGCGGAGAAAGGTTGGATTGCCCCGGTCTCCGGATCTTTGGCATTGATCAGTTGCAGGACGCCGATGATGCGGTTCTCGTGATTCGTCATCGGCACAGTGAGAAAGGACTGGGAGCGATAGCCGGTACGGGCGTCGAAATTGCGAGTACCGGAAAAATCGAAACCCTCTGCCGTGTAGGCATCCTCGATATTGACGGTGGTGCGGTGAATCACCGCAAAAGCGGCCACCATCGCCGTGTTGGGACTGCCGTCCTCCGCAAACAAGGCAAGCTCGGGGAAGCTCACCGGCTTGCCCGTACTGCCGCCCAAGGCCATGCCCAGCGTATCGTTGCTCAAGATCTCGAAGCGCAGGGCGCGCTCGTTATCGGTTACGCGGTAGAGCGTACCGGCATCGGCATGCGTGATGGTTTTTGCGGCAAGCAGTATCTTTTCCAGCAGATGGTCGATATTCCGCTCGCGCGATAGGGCGATGCCAATCTCGTTGATCTGGCTTAACCAGGATAACTGATCACTCACGTGCAAGCCCTCCGTTCATCAATAGTTATCGGGCTACTTGATGCACACCGCGCGTACCTGTTTCAGGTCAGTGAGACCCATGAGCATTTTTTCCATGCCGTCCTGCCTGAGTGTGCGCATACCGTCTTCCAGCGCCTGCGCCAGCAACTGCGCCACCCGGGCGTGCTCCTGGATGAGTTTCTTCAGGGCATCGCTGCCCACCATCAGTTCGTGCAGGCCGACGCGACCCTTGTAGCCGCTGCCGCCACACGTATCGCAATTCCCTCCCTCTTGAGCACGATAGAAAGTCAGTTGGCCTTTGTCGTTGGCGTAATTCTTCAACCAGCCGCGGTAGATGGCCTCGGAGGCGGATTTGGGGTCGGTCTTGAAGGAAGAGGCATTCATCAACTCCTCGCAGTACTCGGTGAGAAACAGTTTGATCTCGGCGGTATCGGGGGTGTAGGCCTGGCGACACTTGGAGCACAGGCGCTTGGCCAGTCGCTGCGCGAGTATCCCCAGCAGGGCATCTGAAAAGTTGAACGGGTCCATGCCCATGTCGAGCAGACGGACGATCGATTCGGGCGCGCTGTTGGTGTGCAGGGTGCCCAACACCAGGTGGCCGGTGAGCGATGCTTCGATGCCGATGCGCGTCGTTTCCGCATCGCGCATCTCGCCGACCATGATGATGTCCGGATCGGCGCGCAGGAAGGCGCGCATCACCGTGGCGAAATCGATTCCCGCCTTGCGGTTGATCTGCACCTGTCGCAAACCCTTCTGGGTAATTTCGACCGGGTCTTCGACGGTCCAGATTTTCGTATCGACGGTGTTCAGGAGCTTCAGCACCGAGTGCAGGGTGGTCGTTTTGCCCGACCCGGTCGGGCCGCAGACCATGAACATGCCGTAGGGTTTGGATACCGTCGTCACCAGGGTTTTCTCGGTCTGCGGCAGCAAGCCGAGCTTCTCCAGGGGAATCGGTTCCCCTGCCGCCAGAATACGCATCACCACGTCTTCCACGCCGCCTGCGGTCGGCAAGGTGGCCACACGCAATTCGATGTCGAGCGGACCGTATTTCTTGAACTGGATCTTTCCGTCCTGCGGCTTGCGTTTTTCCGAAATATCCAGATCGCACATGATCTTGATGCGCGCGATCACGGAATTGCGAAATTCGTGGGGAATCTCGAGGTGCTTTTGCAACGAACCATCGCGCCGCAATCTGACCAGGATGCGATCTTTCCCTTTGCCGGGTTCGATGTGGATATCCGAGGCGCCTTGCTGGAAAGCATCGACAATGATCTTGTTGACAAGCTTGACCACTTCGTTGTCCGCTGCTGCGGATTCTTCGTCGTCGATCTCGTCTGCTTCGCCGTCTTCGTACTCACCCATATCGGCGCCGCCCGCGCCGAAAAACTGGTCGACCGTCTGATTGAATTCGCGCTTCGTCGTGACCCGGTAAACAATCTTGCTCTTCGGGAAAATCGTACTGACGACGCGCGACCCCTTCAACTGCTCGGGGTCGAGCGTCAGAATAATTATCCCTTCCTTGCTGTCCTCGATTGGCAACCACTGGTTCAGTTCGACATATTCGCGGCGCAGGTTCCTCATCAACTCGAGCGGCTTGATGCGGTCGGGTTTGAAGGGCTCATAGGGGGCGCCAAAAAACTTCGCCAGCGAGGCGCCGATGGCGGCCGGCTTGATCTGCAAATCCGCCAGCAGAATCTCTTCGACATCGGCACCCTTGTCGCGCGCTGTCTTGCCGGCGAGATCCATTTCCGCCTGGGAAATGGCGTCGTCTAGCACCAGATAGTCGTATTTTCTTCGTGCGACGCGTTCGGGGTGGATACGCTGGGTCAAGGCGACCGCCAGCGTCTCGCCCAAGCTCTTGACGCCTTCTTCCTGGAAACTGGTAAACGGAATTCCCGCCTTGTGGTTGATGATTTGCACCACGCCAAGGAGATCGCCCGAACGGTTGTCGACAATCGGAGTAACCAACATCTCCTTGGTGCGATAGCGCGTGCGTCTGTCGATATCCTGGAGAAACCGGAGATTCTCGCCAATGCTGCGCAATTCGGACTCGTCGTACACATCGCGGATATTCACGGTCTGGCGCAGCAAGGCCACATAGCCGGCAATACTGCGATCGGAAACGGGCAGGCGAATGTCCTTGAACGAGTTCAAACCGGTTTTGACTTTGGAAACAATGGCATTGCGATCGGCACTGGTCGTGTATACCGTCAGGCGATCTGCATTGAACAAGGCGCATATGTCTTGCGAAAGTTCAAGGATGATTTCCTCAATGTTCGCGGTCGCGTGAATCCGGTTCGTGACCACTTGCAAGTTTTTGAAGAAAGCCAGGCGGCTTCCCAGATCGGCGCTCGCCGCTTCGACGCCATGCCCCAAGGAGGCGGGTTCGGGACTTGTACTCATAGGTCGATTACCAGTTGGTTCCGCATGGGTTGGTCGCAAAGAGGATTACTTGAGAAAGAACTCCATCTTCACTCCCGCCAGTTCGATAATGTCGTGATCGCTCAAGGGGTGGGCCTGGGCGCCGATTTCCGCGCCGTTGACACGAGGTTGGCGCTCACCTTCGACATGGGTCAGAAAATACCCATGCGGACGGCGCGCAATGACGGCGACCTGCACCCCGGGTCTGCCCAGCGTGGTTAGCGTCTTGACCAGATCGAGGGTCCGCCCGACATTGCTCCCGGTCAGCACCTGGATCGAGCCCAGCGGTAATGCATCGTTGATTGGCGTGGGATTGGGGACAGGAGTTGGAGTTGCAACTGGAGTTGGAGTTGGAACCGGAGTTGTAGCTGTAGTTGAGACTGGAGGGACGGGACGCGGCCTCTCTTCGAGAGGGGGTGGCGCTTCCATCGACTTGCGTACTGTCTCGGGTCGCAGCACCATGGTTTTCTCGAAGTCTTCCCCGGATAGTTGCTGGTTGAGATCCTTGATGTACTTCAGCCGATACTTGCCAAGCTCAATGACATCGTTATGTTGCAGGAAATGTTTCTGGATCTGCTGGCCATTGACGAAAGTTCCGTTCGTGCTGTCGAGATCCTCCAGGAAAGAGTCGTGCAGGATCGTCACAACTACCGCATGTGCGCCGGAAATTGCCAGGTTATCGATCTGGATGTCGTTTTGCGGTTTTCGGCCAATCGAGATGCGCTCCCGGTCGAGCGGTATCTCTCTGATCATCTGGTTGTCCATGCTGAGTATGAGCTTAGCCATCGTACGCTTCCTTCCGGGCTGTAAATCCTGGGTTGTTTCTCATGCCGCATTATCCTCCTTGCCGGCGATTCATCGCATGACGTTCCGGAATGGCGACAAGGACAACCGAGACGTTGTCACGCCCGCCGTGTTGGTTGGCCAGTTGAATGAGACGCTCGGCGCGCACCTCCAACGGGGCTGATGTCTCCGCGATGACACGCGCGATTTCGGCCGCCTCCGCCATATCGCTCAAGCCATCGGAACAGAGCAGAAAAATGTCGCCGGGCTGCGTCTCGCCGGTAGTGAAATCGGGCGCAACACCGGCCGCCGTTCCGAGCGCGCGCGTCAGCATATGACGACCCGGGACGCCGCGCGCCTGGGAATCGGAAATCAAGCCCAGGTCAATTCGCTGCTGCACCACGGAGTGATCGCGCGTAAGTTGTTTCATTTCCTGTGCTCGCAGGTGGTAACAACGCGAATCGCCGACATGGGCGAGGACAAATCGACCGGCAAGCAACTGCAGCGCGACCAGCGTCGTCCCCATGCCGGCGTACTGGGGTTGCCGGCGCGAGGCGGTATGGATGGCCGAGTTGGCGCAGGCGATGGCCTCGCTTAGCAGTTTCTGCATCAGTGCGGGATTGGCTGTTGTCGGGTGATGCGCTCCGAATTCATCCCCTGCGCCCTGCAGTACGGCTGTCAGTGTCGCAATCGCCATGGCGCTGGCAACCTCGCCAGCATTGTGTCCGCCCATGCCATCCGCCAGCAAGGCATATCCGCGTTGCGCATTTGCAGAGACCCTGTCCTCGTTGTTGCGCCGCACGCGACCGATATCGCTGCAGGCATACATCTGGATCAAGTTGCTGGGTGGGCTAGCGGGCATCACTATCCATAAAAACAATATGATAGGCGCTATTGTTGCAGCTACCTATCACGTCAGTCAATGTCTTTTCGACTCAAACACAGAAAGTCAGCGTTTTACCGACTCCGCTGAGTTTGGCAAGATTGACCAGCCGATGGGCCAGGGCCAGGTCTTGAATCGCCATGCCTTGTGATTCGAACAGGGTGATCGAGTTCTCGGCGCTGCGACCGGGCCGGATAGCGGCGATGATTTCGCCGAGTTCGACCAGTTGCCCTTCGTGCAGGCGTCCCTTTTCCAGCGCCGGCAGCAGATCACCCGCCTCGCGTAGGGCGGTCGCCCGGCTATCGACGCAGATCAAGTCGGCTTTCCCGACGGCTTTCTCGTCGAGTTCCCGACGAATCAGGGCATTCGATCCGGCGGCATTGAGGTGCATCCCCGGCGCGAGCCATTCGCCCTGCACGACTGGCGTGCCGGAGGTGGTTGCCGTGACGACGATGGCGCTGCCGCGCACCGCTTCGGCGGCACTGCCAGCCGGGAAAACCGCGATGCCGAAGCGCTGTGCAAAGTCGGCGCTGGCGCGACGGCACTTTTCCGTGTCGCGCGAGAAAAGCCTGACCTCCCGGATCGGCCGCACCTTGCACAGGGCTTCGAGCTGGCTTTGCGCCTGCCAGCCGGCGCCAATCATGCCGACGGTGTCCGCCTCGGGGCGTGCCAGATACTTCGCGGCAATGCCGCCCGTGGCCCCGGTACGCATCATGCCAAGGTAATCGGCTTCCAGAATCGCCAGGGCTTCGCCGTTCGTCGCGTCGAACAGATGCACCAGGAAACGGACGCCTTGCTTGCTTGCCGTGTAGGCCTTGTAGCCCATCACGTTTTCGTCAAGCAAGGCGCCCTGAAGAATGTGCAGCGAAGCGCTCGGCACGCGCGTGCGCTGGCGCGGAATGTCGATGGCGCGGCCCAGCGCATGGGCGCGGTGGGCGGCTTCGACGGCCTCGAGCGCCAGGTCCATGGTCAGCAGTTGCTGCACGTCGGTTTCCGTCAGAAACAATGCCATGTCGTTCTCCGCAAACAAAAAGGGCAGGCAAGGTTACCCTTGTCTGCCCTTTTTGTGCCCGGTATTGTCGCCGAAATTCCTTACAGCATCGCCTTCAGCAGCTTGCCCATCACCGACGGGTCACGGGTGATCTTGAAGCCGCACTCTTCCATGATGGCCAGCTTCGCGTCGGCCGTGTCGGCACCGCCGGAGATCAGCGCGCCAGCATGACCCATGCGCTTGCCGGCCGGGGCGGTGACACCGGCGATGAAGCCAACGATCGGCTTCTTCATGTTTTCTTTGCACCAGCGCGCGGCATCGGCCTCGTCCGGACCGCCGATCTCGCCGATCATGATGACCGCGTCGGTATCGGGATCGTCGTTGAAGGCCTTCATCACGTCGATGTGCTTGAGGCCGTTGATCGGGCCGCCGCCGATGCCGACCGCCGAAGACTGGCCGAGGCCGATCTCGGTGAGCTGA
>CAZAWN010000113.1:0-9462 GCA_964488825.1 uncultured Methyloversatilis sp.
ACGGCCAGCGCATGCTCGACCGCAACTTCAAGCCCGGCTTCAAGGCCTGGATGCATCAGAAGGACTTGCGTATCGTCATGGAAGAAGCGCACCGGCTCGGACTGATGCTGCCCGCCGCCGCGGCGACGGCGCAACTCTTCAATGCCATCGTCGGCAGCGGCATGGGTGAGGAAGACTCCATCGCTGCATTGAAGCTACTCGAAAGGCTGTCGTCTCCCGCGCAATGAAGATTGGCTTCATCGGTCTCGGCGGCATGGGCCGCCCGATGGCGGAACATCTGCTGGCCGCTGGCCACGAGTTGTCTGTCTGGAGCCGCCGTCCGGCCAGCGCCGACTTTCTGCCGCTGGATGTGCAACGTGCGGCATCGCCTGAAGGGCTTGCCCGAAGCTGCGGGATCGTCTGCACCAATGTCACCGGCAACGCTGATGTCGACGGACTTGCCGACCAAATGATCGATGGCTTCGCGACTGACTCAATTCATGTCGATTTTTCCACCATTGCGCCTTCCCTCGCACGTCGTATCGCGGCGCGTTATGCGGCGCGCGGCGTTCATTTTGTCGATGCGCCGGTGTCGGGTGGAACAGCCGGCGCGCGCGCCAAAACCCTGGCCATCATGTGGGGAGCCAACGGGAACTGTAGCCAGTTGTCGGCGCTGGCGGGACGGCTCGAACCCCTGTTCAACTGCCTCGGCAAAACAGTCGTGCGCATCGGCGGCGCCGGCGCGGGGCAAGTTGCCAAAGCCTGCAACCAACTGGCGATGGTCGCCGCCATCGCGGCGACGGCCGAAGCGGCGCGCTTGGCCAATGCATCCGGCGTCGATTTTGGCAAAGTGCGTGAAGCCATGCTCGGCGGCTCGGCGGCTTCGCGTGTGCTCGATGTCTTCGGCGGCAAGATGCAGGCGCGCGATTTCGCCGCCGGCGTCGAAGCGCGCTTGCATCACAAGGATTTTGTCGCCACGCTGGCCGAGGCGGCCGCACAAAGCATTCCACTGCCTCTGGCGGGCGCTGTGCTGCAACAGCTCGATGCATTGATGGCGGCGGGGTGGGGCTCGGACGATAGTTCAAGACTCTTGTGCGTACTTGAGCGGGGCGCCCCATGATTCCAGGCATGAAGACCATCCACGATCACCCCTCCCTGAGCAAATCGCAACAGACGCTACCGCAAGTATTGGCGGACCTGCGCGCTATTCTCGAAAACGCGACTATCGGTATTCTCTTTACGCGTAACCGTATGCTGGTCCGCGGTAATCCGGTGTTCGCACAGATGTTCGGGTACGACGAACAGGCCTTCGTCGGACTGCCCGGACGGGCGCTCTATCCGTCCGATGCTGCCTACGAAATGATTGGCAATGAGGCCGGCCCGGTACTCGCCGCCGGCCAGCCCTTCAGTACCGAAACCCAAATGCTGCGCAGCGATGGCTCGCTGTTCTGGTGCCGCCTCTCGGCCAAGGCCGTCGACCCGCATCGTCCGCAGGACGGCACGATCTGGATCACCGAGGACATCACCGAAGAGCGCGCCGTGCGCGAGGCCTTGCAGGACGCCCACGACGAGCTTGAGCGCCGAGTGATCGAGCGCACGGCTGAACTGTCGGCGGCCAATGCCAAGTTGCAGGCGGAAGTGTTCGAACGCATGCATGCGGAGCAACGGGTGTGGCATCTGGCCCATCACGATGCCCTGACCGGTTTGCCCAACCGCGCCCTATTGCAAGATCGATTGCAACAGGCCATGGCACAGGCGGGTCGCGGACAGCATCGCCTGGCGGTGATGTTTCTTGATCTGGATCGTTTCAAGGCCGTCAACGACACTCTGGGACATGAAGTTGGCGATGCCATGCTGAAGGAGGTGGCAAATCGCTTGCGTGAGGCGGTGCGTGCCAGCGACACCGTGGCGCGGCTGGGCGGCGATGAATTTGTTGTCGTATTGCACGAGATCGCCGCGGCGGGCGATGCGGCCCGCGTAGCCGAGAAAATCATCGCATCTTTCGTTCCCCCCGCCCAATTGGGCGAACACTCCTTGCAGATCTCCACCTCCATTGGCATCGGGTTGTATCCCGAGGATAGCGACGAGGCCTATGCACTGATGAAGTGTGCCGACACCGCGATGTATCGGGCGAAACACGGCGGGCGTAACCGCTTCCGGTTTTTTTCGACGCAAACGGCAGGGATCGGCGACCGGCTCGGACTGATCGAGGAACGCCTGGCCTCAGCGCTGGCCAAGCAGCGTTTCAGCCTGGCCTGGCAGCCGGTCGTCGATCTGGAAAAGGGCGCGACGGGTAGCCTCGAAGCCCTGTTGCGCTGGCATGATCCCGATGCGGGACCTATTTCACCTGCTGAATTTATCCCGCTGGCCGAAGAGGCCGAGCTGTTCCCGGCAATTGGTTCTTGGGTGCTTGAACAGGCTTTGCTGCAAAATCGCCGCTGGCAGTTGTCCGGACGCCCGCAGGTCACGGTGGCCGTCAATCTCTCGGCGCGCCAGATGCGCCAAAAGGACATCGCCGCGATAGTCCAATCGGCGCTGCAGCAAACGGGGCACCCGGCACATCTGCTGGAGATCGAAATTCCGGAGACCGCCCTGCTGCATGACTTTGTATCGATGCGCAGGCATTTGAGCGAACTGGCGGCCATGGGCGTACGCCTGACGATCGACGACTTTGGCACCGGGGAACTGGGACTGCTCGCGCTGCGCAGCTTGCCGATCCACCGCTTGAAGCTGGCGGCGCGCCTGATTGCATTTCATGAAGAAACCCGCTTGATTCCTGCCATTATCGGCATGGCGAAAGGCCTGGGTTTGGACGTCGTGGCCAAGGGTGTTGAAAATGCCGACCAATGCGCTACGCTACGCGGTCTCGGATGTCGGTTTTTCCAGGGGCATCATTTTTCACAACCGCTTCCGGCTGATGCGGAAGCATTGTTGTTCTTCTCCAGCGAAAGGATAAAGATTTGAACGCGAACCCAACCCCCAGCAGCCTGGTCGTCGAAGATCTCGTCGTCGGTGACGGCGCGGAAGCCGTGGCCGGCCAATACGTCAGCGTGCATTACACCGGCTGGCTAACCGACGGCCGTAAATTCGATTCGAGCAAGGACCGCAACGATCCCTTCGAGTTTCCCCTTGGGCGCGGTCATGTCATCCGCGGTTGGGACGAAGGCGTGCAGGGCATGAAGATCGGCGGCAAGCGCAAGCTGACCATCCCGCCCGAACTCGGCTATGGCGCCCGCGGCGCAGGCGGGGTGATTCCGCCCAATGCAACGCTGATCTTCGAGGTCGAACTGCTCGGCATCGGGTGATGGCCATCCCCGTCCTGCCATCGCGCCTGCCGGATGTTGGCACCACCATCTTCACCGTCATGTCGCGCCTGGCCAACGAGCAAGGCGCGATCAATCTCTCGCAAGGTTTTCCCGATTTCGCCCCGCCGCCTTTACTGCTCGAACGCATGACGTACCACATGCAGGCCGGGGCGAACCAGTACCCCCCGATGACCGGTGTGGCCCAACTGCGCACGGCGATTGCTGAAAAAGTCGCACGGCTTTATGGCGCGAGCTACGATAGCGAGAACGAAATCACGGTCACCGCCGGTGCGACGCAGGCGATCTTCACTGCCATTGCTGCCTGCGTGCGACCAGGCGACGAAGTGATCGTCTTCGCGCCGGTGTACGACAGTTACATTCCGGCCATTACCCTGCAAGGCGGTACGGTGCGAGTCGTCAATCTCGCCCCGCCCGCCTTTCGGCCCGACTGGACAAAAGTCGGCGCTGCCGTGACGGCAAGAACGCGCCTGATCATCCTCAACACGCCGCACAATCCGACCGGCACGGTCTGGTCGGCGGACGACATGCGGGAGTTGGAGACCTTGGTGCACGACACCGACATCCTCCTGCTCGGCGACGAGGTCTACGAACACATTCTGTACAACGCCCCGCATGCCAGCCTGGCGCGCTGGCCCGCGTTGCGGGAGCGCAGCTTTGTCGTGTCGAGCTTCGGCAAGACCTATCACATCACCGGCTGGAAGGTCGCCTACTGCCTCGCTCCGGCGGCGCTGACCGCCGAGTTCCGCAAGGTGCACCAATTCAACGTGTTCACTGTGCATCATCCCTCGCAGCTCGCGCTGGCCGACTTCATGCGCGCCGAACCGGGCTTTGCCGATGGACTGGCCGACTTCTACCGCGCCAAGCGCGACTTCTTCCGGGAGCAACTGGCTGGCTCGCGCTTCGAGCTACTGCCTTGCGACGGTACCTATTTCCAGTTGGCGCGCTACGACCGGATCAGCGATTTGCCCGATACGGAATTTGCCCGTTGGCTGACGCGAGAGAAAGGTGTGGCGGTTATCCCCGTCTCCGCCTTCATGCCGGACGGGCGGCAGGACGGTCTGATCCGTTTCTGCTTCGCCA
Source organism: uncultured Methyloversatilis sp. (assembly GCA_964488825.1). GTDB lineage: Bacteria > Pseudomonadota > Gammaproteobacteria > Burkholderiales > Rhodocyclaceae > Sulfuricystis. The sequence continues at coordinate 4,386 of CAZAWN010000113.1, forward strand.
AGAACGAGGCGACGCTGGCGGCGGCAGGTGCGAAGCTCCGTGCCGTCTAGCCAGCGCCGAATTTCAAGTGGCGCCCATAGGAGGCATCCGCTAGACTGTGCCGGCGTAGTTTTCCGAGGAGGGGAGTGAGAATGTCCCACGTAAATAAGTACGGCCTTGCGCTCGCAGGCGTGCTGTTCGCCTGTGGTGTAAAGGCCCAGATCACGGGGGGCGTTGTAGTTGACCCCGAGCGGGCGCCGCAGCCTGTATCGCCGAGTCTCGGCATCTGGGTCGGCCAGATCAAAGTCCTGACCGGGCGTGTTTTCCTGGATCGACTGGGCGAGCAGCAGCGTCGTGATGTCACGCTGGGGATGCGGCTAAAGGAGAACGATGTAATCACCACCACAGTGGGAGGCTCGGTTGGTATCCTGTTCGACGACAATTCGACCCTGTCGCTCGGGCCGAGAACGCAAATTGCCATTCACAAGTTCGCGTTCAACTCGACAACGCACCAAGGTTATTTTGATACCCGCGTCCAGCGCGGCACATTAGCCGTCCAGCCAGGTCGCATTGCACTGAATGCTCCCGAGGCGATGCGCGTGAGCACGCCTGCCGCCGTGCTGCGCAGCCAGTCGGCCGCCTATCTTGTCAGTGTCGAAGGGAACGAACATGACTAAGTCGTTGCTTATGGTTTGGGCGATAGCCAGCAGTTTGGCCACGGGATGCGCCACCCGGAGCGAGACCTATGCGTTGTTGCCGGACAAGGATGGCAAAGTCGACGTGTTGACCATCACGCCCAAAGAGGGGCAGCCAGTCGTGTTGGATAAGCCCTATGCTGCCGCCGTTGCGCGTGGCAATCGAATCGAGGTGGTCGCTCCTGACGAGGCGGGCATGAAGGTGCAATTTGCCGCCGCTCTGGCCGCCAGCCCGCCCACTCCCGCCAGCTTTACCCTGTTCTTTCTCGAAGGGTCGGACGATCTGACGCCCGAATCAAAGGCGGATGTTGCTCGGGTGCTTGCCGAACTGCGCCGTCGTCCGGTGGCCGACGTGGTGGTGATCGGTCACACCGACCGTGTCGGCAAGGTGGAGGACAACGACGTTCTGGCCAGGAAACGGGCGGAAAAGGTGCGTAACGACCTGATCGGCCAAGGCATTGCTTTGGATAACATACAGTCTGCCGGACGCGGCGAACGCGAGCCGCTGGTCCCGACGGCCGACGAGGTGCGCGAACCACGCAATCGGCGCGTCGAAATTCTGGTGCGCTAAGCGCATCGGCCCAAGAAGCCGATGCGGCGCGTTGCGGTTTTTAGCGGCTGATTGGCCGATAGCGCAGACGGCGCGGGGCGGCCCCCGCCTCGCCGAGGCGCTTCTTCTTGTCGTCCTCGTACTCGCGGTAGTTGCCCTCGAAGAATACCCACTGCGACTCGCCCTCGCAGGCGAGGATGTGCGTGGCGATGCGGTCGAGGAACCAGCGATCATGCGAGATCACCAGCACGCAGCCGGAAAATTCGAGCAGTGCGTCTTCCAGCGCGCGCAGGGTTTCAACGTCAAGATCGTTCGAGGGTTCGTCGAGCAGCAGCACGTTGCCGCCCTGGATCAGGGTTGAGGCGAGGTGCAGGCGGCCACGTTCGCCGCCGGATAGGTTACCGACGATCTTCTGCTGGTCGCCGCCCTTGAAGTTGAAGCGACCCAGATAGGCCCGGCTGGGCATCTCGAATTTCCCGACGGTCAGGATGTCCTGTCCCTTCGACACTGCCTCGAACACCGTCTTGTCGTTCTCCAGTCCTTCGCGCGACTGATCGACCGCGGCGATCTTCGCCGTCGGACCGATGACGATCTCGCCCGTATCGGCTTGTTCACGCCCCTGGATCATGCGGAACAGCGTCGACTTGCCCGCGCCGTTCGGGCCGATGATGCCAACGATGGCGCCGGGCGGAATGCGGAAGGAAAGCTTGTCGATCAGCAGGCGGTCGCCGAAGGCTTTGGAGACGTCCTTGAATTCGATCACTTCGTTGCCAAGGCGTTCGCCGGGCGGAATGAAGATTTCCTGTGTTTCGTTGCGCTTCTGGTATTCGAAACTCGACATTTCCTCGTAACGGGCCAGACGCGCCTTCGACTTCGCCTGGCGCGCTTTCGGGTTCGAACGCACCCACTCCAATTCGACCTTCATCGCCTTCATGTGGGCGTCGACCTGTTTCTGCTCTTGCTCCAGCCGTTCCTCTTTCTGTTCGAGCCAGGAGGAATAGTTGCCCTTCCACGGAATGCCATGGCCGCGGTCAAGTTCCAGAATCCACTCGGCGGCGTTGTCGAGGAAGTAACGGTCGTGGGTGACGGCGACCACGGTACCGGGGAAGCGCACCAGAAACTGCTCCAGCCATTCCACCGATTCGGCGTCAAGGTGGTTAGTCGGCTCGTCGAGCAGCAGCATGTCGGGTTTTTGCAGCAGCAGCTTGCACAAGGCGACGCGCCGTTTCTCGCCGCCGGAGAGCTTGCCGATCGCCGCATCCCACGGCGGCAGGCGCAGTGCGTCGGCGGCGATCTCCATCTGGTTCTCGACGTCGGCGCCGGCGACGGAAATGATCGCCTCGTACTTGGCCTGCTCCTCGGCCAGCTTGTCGAAGTCGGCGTCCGGCTCGGCGTACGCGGCGTAGATTTCCTCAAGCTTCTGCTTGGCCTCGACGACGGCGCCCAGCCCCGCTTCGACCTCTTCCCTGACCGTCTTGGTGGCATCGAGCTGCGGTTCCTGCGCCAGGTAGCCAATCGAGATATTGGGCAGGTGCTGGACCTCGCCGTCGTATTCCTTATCGACGTTGGCCATGATCTTCAGGACGGTGGATTTTCCTGAGCCGTTGAGACCCAGCAGGCCGATCTTCGCGCCGGGGAAGAAGGACAGCGAGATATCCTTGATGATCTGGCGCTTGGGAGGGACGATCTTGCTCACGCGGAGCATCGACATGACGTATTGGGCCATTTTCAGAATCCTGTAATAAAAAAATCGATGGCCGCACGGTTTTCCTCCGGCCATCGTCGCGAATGCTCGGGTTGGCGGCTCTTTTCGCGGCGATCATGGGAAACCAAGGTTCATCGAATGCACGAATATTATGTGCATGATGGATGCGCGTCAATCCGCCCCCACCGCAAGCAGAGTAACTGAAGGAACTCGCTACGCCCGATTCCCGGAAACCATACGTTCGCGGCGATTTCGCTGTAATTGCAGCGCCGAATCCTTCTTACGCCGCTTGCAGCATCAAGCCACAACGCATGCCGAAAACTTCGGCCGCCTTGCTGGGGTTGCCGTAATGGGTGCACGCCTCGATCGCTTCGTAACGGCTAATCGATGCATCGCACATGTTTTGCCCATAGAGTCGAATCAGCGTGGCATCGAACTCGTTGATCAACTTGCGCATCTCGAACTTGCCTACTCTGTTCATATTCGCGTTCATGGCAACACCTCACCGAAAATGTTCCTGCCGTAGCCCCCGCCAGGTATTCACAGTCAGTGCAGGGTACGACGACGATAATCGAGCTTCCTTGTCTACGTTAACGGCATTGCCGGGCGAAAGACTTACGGGTATTGCAAAAAATCTTTCCTTGGCGCGCTGATGGATTCTATAAAATCGAACCGTTTACATGATTTGTAATCGGGGAGAGCAAAGACCCATGAGCGAAGGGAGCGACGGCAAACACGGCGTGCAATCGCTGGAGGTGGGCATGGGCATCCTGAGCGCCATGGTGCGCGGCCAGCGTGCCATGATGCTGAAGGATATCGCCGCTGCCGCCGACATGCCCGCGCCGAAGGCGCACCGCTACCTCGTCAGCCTGATCCGCGCCGGCCTGGTCGAACAGGACCCGGCCACTTCGCGTTACGACCTCGGCCCCTTTGCGCTCAACATCGGTCTGGTCGCCATCGACCGTCTCGACCGCATCCGCCTCGGCCTGTCAGCCATCGCCGCGCTGCGCGACGAGATCAACGAGACCACCGCGCTTGCCGTGTGGAGTGAGCACGGCCCGGTGATCGTGCGCTGGGAACGCCCGCACCGGCCGATCACCGTGAATGTTGTCACCGGCACCGCGCTCGACCTGCTTACCTCGGCCAGTGGCCGCGTCTTCGCCGCCTGGCTGCCGCCCGCCGTTACCGCGCAGCGCATCGACCGGGAATTGACCGATTCCCGTACGCCCGGCCTCGCCACACGCGCGGATGTGGACCGTCTGCTGGCGCAAGTGCGCGCCGACGGCATCGCCAGCGTCTCGGGCTACCATCTCGTCCCCGGCGTCGAAGCCGTCGCTGCGCCGGTATTCAACTTCAAGAACGAGATCACCATCGCGATGCTGGTGGTGGGCGTGCAGGGCATGTTCGACATGAAGCTCGATGGCCCGGTGGTTGCCGCACTCAAGCGCGCCGCCGCCGAACTCTCCGTGCGGCTCGGGCGCCCCTCGGCGCTGGCGGGCTGAGAAACTCGGCGCTGGCGCGACGGCAGTCATGGAAGCTTTCCTCGTCTCGACCAGCATCGTCGCGCTCGCCGAAATCGGCGACAAGACCCAACTCCTCGCCTTCATCCTCGCCGCCAAGTTTCGCAAACCGCTGCCCATCGTCCTCGGCATCCTGGTCGCCACCCTGGCCAACCATGCCTTCGCCGGCGCCATCGGCGCCTGGATCACCTCGCTGGTCAGTCCGCAGGCGATGCGCTGGATTCTCGGCTTGTCTTTCCTCGGCATGGCTGTCTGGACGCTGATACCCGACAAGTTCGACGAAGAAGACGCCAAACTGGCGAAATACGGCGTCTTCGGCACTACCCTGATCGCTTTTTTTCTCGCCGAAATGGGCGACAAGACCCAAGTCGCCACGGTCGCCCTGGCCGCTCAGTACCAGGCACTCGTCTCCGTCGTCGCTGGCACGACGCTGGGGATGATGATCGCCAATGTTCCGGCCGTCCTGCTGGGCGACCGCATCGCCCACGCACTGCCGGTAAGAAAGGTGCACGCCGTCGCCGCCCTGATCTTTGCCGTGCTGGGGATTTTGACTCTCGCCGGGGCAGGCGAGAGTCTGGGTTTTTGATCCCGTCGTCGGCTTTGGCGGCTGGAGATGGCCTCGACTTGT
>CAZAWN010000114.1:0-9425 GCA_964488825.1 uncultured Methyloversatilis sp.
GGAAATCCGCCTTGCGGCCGTTGTTGTCGGTCAGCGTGCCGTGGTCCATCACCTGCAGCAGGATGTTGAAGATGTCCGGATGCGCTTTCTCGATTTCGTCGAGCAGTAGAACGGCATGCGGTTTCTTGGTCACGGCTTCGGTGAGCAGGCCGCCCTGGTCGAAACCGACATAGCCGGGCGGCGCGCCGATCAGGCGACTGACGGCATGACGCTCCATGTATTCGGACATGTCGAAGCGGATCAGTTCGATGCCCATGCAGTAGGCGAGCTGGCGCGCCACCTCGGTCTTGCCGACGCCGGTGGGGCCGGAGAACAGGAAGCCGCCGATCGGCTTTTGCGGGTTGCCGAGGCCGGAGCGTGACATCTTGATCGCCCTGGCGAGCGCTTCAATGGCAATGTCCTGACCGAAGACCACGCTCTTCAGGTCGCGGTCGAGGTTCTTCAAAGCGGAGCGGTCGTCGGCCGAGACGTGTTGCGGCGGGATGCGCGCAATCTTGGCGACGATTTCCTCGATTTCCTGTTTGCCGATGACTTTCTTCTGCTTCGACTTGGGCAGGATGCGCTGTGCGGCACCGGCTTCGTCGATAACGTCGATGGCCTTGTCGGGCAGGTGCCGGTCGGTGATGTACTTGTCGGCCAGTTCCGCCGCATTGTTAATGGCCGCTGAGGAGTACTTGATGCCGTGGTGTTCCTCGAAGCGCGTCTTGAGTCCGCGCAGGATCGAGATCGTCTCGTCGACACTCGGTGCATTCACCTCGACCTTCTGGAAGCGGCGCGAGAGGGCATGGTCTTTCTCGAAGACACCGCGGAACTCGTTGTAGGTGGTCGCGCCGATGCATTTGACCGTGCCGGATGATAGCGCCGGCTTGAGCAGGTTCGAAGCATCGAGCGTGCCACCTGAAGCGGAACCCGCCCCAATCAAAGTATGAATCTCATCAATGAAGAGAATAGCGTTGGGCGTGTCGGCGAGCTGTTTGAGGACGCCCTTGAGTCGCTGTTCGAAATCGCCTCGGTATTTGGTGCCAGCCAGCAGTGCCCCCATGTCGAGGGCGTAGATGGTAGCGTTGGCGAGTATTTCGGGAACGCGATTCTCGACGATACGGCGCGCCAGCCCTTCGGCAATCGCCGTCTTGCCGACCCCGGCTTCGCCGACCAGCAGCGGGTTGTTCTTGCGCCGGCGACAAAGTGTCTGGATGACCCGCTCAAGCTCTTTATCGCGGCCGATCAGCGGATCGATTTTGCCGGTCAGAGCCTGCTGGTTAAGGTTCTGTGCGAAGTTGTCGAGCGGGCTGTTCTGCTGCTGGGCTTCGGCTTCCGGCTCCGGCTGCTCTTCGGCTTTGCCGGCGGGTTGAGCATTCTTGGTGATGCCATGTGAAATGAAATTCACCACGTCGAGGCGGGAGATGCTCTGCTTCTGCAGGAAGTAGACGGCGTGCGAGTCCTTCTCGCCAAAAATCGCGACGAGGACGTTGGCGCCATTGACTTCCTTCTTGCCCGAGGACTGCACATGCAGGATGGCACGCTGGATGACGCGCTGGAAACCGAGCGTCGGCTGCGTGTCAATCTCGCCCTCGCCGGGAACGGTGGGCGTGTGCTGATCGATGAAACTGGCGACTTCGCGGCGCAGTTCTTCGATGCTCGCTGCACAGGCGCGCAGCACTTCTGCCGCGGAGGGGTTGTCCAGCAGGGTGAGCAGCAGGTGCTCGACCGTGATGAATTCGTGACGCTTCTGGCGCGCCTCGACAAAGGCCATGTGCAAGCTGACTTCCAGTTCCTGGGCGATCATGCCGTTCCTTTCGCTTGGTGCTTCAGTTTTCTTCCATTACACAGGCCAGCGGGTGCTGGTGGCGTCGGGCGAACGCGCCCACTTGCTCAACCTTGGTGGCGGCGACATCACGCGGAAACACGCCACAGACACCGCGACCCTGTTGATGTACTTTGAGCATCACCAACGTGGCTTGTTCGCGATTCATGCGAAAAAACTTCTCCAGCACGACGACGACGAAATCCATCGGAGTGAAATCGTCGTTCAGGAGCATCACCTTGTAGAGCGGCGGTGGTTTAGTTGTTTGCCGTTCCGGAGCGAGGGCGATGCCGTCTTGTGTGAGGATTTGCTTGCGTGTTGCCATGCGGCGATTCTAATGCGATTCAAACGCGCCATAGCTGCTTCGGCATCCTGCGAAAAACGAGGTAAAACAAGGCCTGAGCGTAGGCATCGGGGAAATAGTCAGCGATGAGCCATGCTGTAGTGCAACATCGAAACCACTTGACGCTCATGGCAAAACTGCGTAAAAGGCGAGCTTGTTTGGTTCAAGCTCCACCTCAGTGTTGCTCGGGTAACCGAGCGAGCGTCCTAGCAGTTTGTCTCAGCTCTCTGATTCACCGCCTTGGCTCTCCCGCTGTTGAGAACTTGCAACACAAACATGTCGCTGGTCATGCAGTTTGTGGCTGGATATATGTCACGTTTTATGAAAGAGGTTTTATGGCAACGGGTACCGTCAAGTGGTTCAACGACTCCAAGGGTTTTGGCTTTATTACTCCGGATGATGGCAGCGAGGATTTGTTCGCGCACTTCTCCGCGATCAACATGCCTGGTTTCAAGACCCTGAAAGAGGGCGAAAAGGTGAGTTTCGAAGTCGTGCAAGGCCCCAAGGGCAAGCAGGCTTCCAACATCCAGAAGGCCTGAGCGTTAATTTGATGGCCTAGTGCCGTCTTGCCAGCGCCGACTTTTCAGGCGCTGAAACAGAAAACCCGGCAATGCCGGGTTTTTTTACGGGCGGAACAAAGTTTTACATGCGTTCGATCATGGCCTGGCCAAACGCCGAGCACTTGACTTCCTTGGCGCCTTCCATCAGACGGGCGAAGTCGTAGGTAACGATCTTGTCGGCGATGGCGGCTTCCATCGACTTGATGATCAGATCGGCGGCTTCTTTCCAGCCCATGTGACGCAGCATCATCTCGGCCGAGAGGATCAGTGAGCCGGGATTGACGTAGTCCTTGCCGGCATACTTGGGCGCCGTGCCGTGGGTAGCTTCGAACACGGCATACTGGTCGGAGATGTTTGCACCCGGGGCAATGCCGATGCCGCCAACCTGGGCTGCCAGTGCGTCGGAGATATAGTCGCCGTTGAGGTTCAGGGTGGCGATCACGTCGTATTCGGCGGGACGCAGCAGAATTTGCTGCAGGAAGGCGTCGGCGATGGAGTCCTTGACCACGATCTCGCGACCGGTGTGCGGATTCTTGATGCTGCACCACGGTCCGCCATCGATCAGTTGGGCGCCGAACTCGTTGCGCGCCACTTCGTAACCCCAATCCCGGAAGGCGCCCTCGGTGTATTTCTGGATATTGCCCTTGTGTACGAAGGTGACGCTCTTGCGGTCATTATCGATCGCATACTTGATCGCGGCGCGCACCAGGCGGGAAGTGCCTTCGCGCGACACCGGCTTGATGCCGATACCGGACGTGTCCGGAAAACGGATTTTCTTGACGCCCATCTCGTCCTGCAGGAATTTGATGACTTTCTTGCAGCTGTCGGTTTCTGCAGCCCATTCGATGCCGGCATAGATGTCCTCGGTGTTCTCGCGGTAGATCACCATGTCGGTCTTGGTGGGGTCCTTGAGGGGCGAGGGCACGCCCTTGAAGTAGCGCACCGGTCGGACACACTGGTAGAGGTCGAGTTCCTGGCGTAGTGCGACGTTGAGAGAGCGGATGCCACCGCCTACGGGCGTGGTCATCGGGCCCTTGATGGAAACGGAGTATTCCTTGCAGGCGTTCAGGGTTTCTTCCGGCATCCAGACGTCGGGGCCGTACAGCTGGGTGGATTTTTCGCCGGCATACACCTCCATCCAGGAAATTTTCTTCTTGCCGCCGTAGGCTTTCGCTACCGCTGCATCGACCACGGCTTGCATCACGGGAGTGATGTCGACGCCGATGCCATCGCCCTCGATGAAGGGGATGATGGGGTTATCCGGCGTTGCTTGTCCGGCGACAATTTTCTGGCCCGTGGCGGGAACCTTGATGTGTGATGTACTCATGTCTCCTCCTTAGCTGTTGTAGTGGAAATCCAGCGGCGCATGATAAACCTTCCGCTAACGACCATGGCTAACGGTCACCCGCAGAAGTTGGAGCATCTACGCCATGGTTGTTCCACTTAAATCCGGATCACACCGAGGGGGGCTGAGCTGCAGTGGCGAGGATGCTATTGAAGGTGGCGCTCGGTCGCATTGCCGCCTTGAGTTTCGCCTTGTCGGCCCTGTAGTAGCCGCCGATATCGACCGGCTTTCCTTGTACTGCGGCGAACTCGCCGATGATCTGAGCCTCGTTGTCGCTCAACGCCTTTGCCAGAGGGGCAAAATGGCTGGCAAGTTCCTTGTCTTCGGACTGGTTTGCCAGTTCTTCAGCCCAGTACATGGCAAGGTAGAACTGGCTCCCGCGATTGTCGAGTTGTCCGGTTTTCGGGGAGGGCGACTTGCGATTGTCGAGCAGCTTTCCAGTGGCGGCATCCAGTGTTTTTGCCAACAGCTTCGCCTTGGGGTTGCCGGTCTTGAAGCCCAGATCCTCGAACGAAACCGCCAGCGCCAGAAACTCGCCCAGGGAATCCCAGCGCAGATGATTTTCCTCGACCAGTTGCTGAACGTGCTTCGGTGCTGAGCCGCCTGCGCCGGTTTCGTACATCCCGCCGCCGTTCATCAGCGGCACGATGGAGAGCATCTTCGCCGAGGTACCCAGTTCCATGATCGGGAACAGATCGGTCAGGTAATCGCGCAGGATGTTGCCAGTGGCCGAAATCGTGTCGAGCCCGCGGATCACGCGTTCCAGCGAATAGCGCATGGCGCGCACCTGCGACATGATCTGGATGTCGAGACCTTCGGTGTCGTGATCCTTCAGATAGATATGCACCTTCTCGATCAATTCGCTTTCGTGCGGGCGATACGGGTCAAGCCAGAACACCACCGGGGTATTCGAGTTGCGTGCGCGGGTAATGGCAAGTTTGACCCAGTCGCGAATGGGGGCATCCTTGACCTGGCACATGCGCCAGATGTCGCCCTCTTCGACATTTTGCGAGAGCAGCACTTCGCCCGTGGCGAGGTCGACGATATTGGCGATACCGTCCTCGGGAATCTCGAAGGTCTTGTCGTGCGAGCCGTACTCCTCTGCCTGCTGCGCCATCAAACCCACGTTGGGCACGGAGCCCATTGTCCGCGGATCGAAGTTGCCATGCCATTTACAGAAGTTGATCATCTCCTGGTAGATGCGGGCAAAGGTCGATTCGGGCATGACGGCCTTGCAGTCGTAGGGTTTGCCATCGGCGCCCCACATCTTGCCGCCGCCGCGGATCATGGCCGGCATCGAAGCATCGACGATGACGTCGTTGGGCGAGTGGAAATTGGTGATGCCCTTCGCGGAATCAACCATGGCCAGGCGTGGTCGGTGTTCCTGGCAGGCGTGCAGGTCTCGGATGATCTCGTCGCGCTTCGATTCGGGTAGGGTCTTGATCTTCTCGTAGAGTACGGATATGCCGTTATTGACATTTACGCCCAGTTCCTTGAACAGTTCGGCATGCTTCTCGAAGGCTTCCTTGTAAAAGACTTTGATGCAGTGGCCGAAAACGATCGGGTGCGAGACTTTCATCATGGTCGCCTTGACATGCAGCGAGAAGAGGATGCCGGCCTGACGGCAGTCTTCGATCTCACGCTCGTAGAACTCGCACAGCGCCTTCTTGCTCATGAACATGCTGTCGATGATTTCGCCATCCTGCAGTGCGACTTTCTGCTTTAGCACGATGGACTTGCCGCTCTTGGTGATCAATTCCATCTTGACATCGCGCGCCTTGTCCAGCGTCATCGACTTTTCGCCGTGGTAGAAGTCGCCTTGGTGCATGTGCGAAACGTGCGTCTGCGACCATTGTTTCCATTCGCCCATCGAATGCGGGTTCTTGCGGGCGTATTCCTTGACCGCCTTGGGCGCGCGGCGGTCGGAGTTGCCCTCGCGCAAAACCGGGTTGACGGCGCTCCCAATGCACTTGGCGTAGCGCGCCCTGATCTCTTTTTCCTCTTCGGTTATCGGGGCTTCCGGGTAGTCCGGGATTTTGTAGCCCTTGGCTTGCAGTTCGCGAATGCAGGCGATCAACTGGGCTACGGAAGCGCTGATGTTAGGTAGTTTGATGATGTTGGTTTCGGGCAGCAGAGTGCGTCGGCCCAGGTCAGCGAGGGTGTCCGGTTCTTTTTGATCCTCTGCAAGGTACTCCGGGAACTGGGCCAGCACCCGGGCGGAAACGGAAATGTCCGATTTTTCGACTTCGATCCCCGCTGGAGCGGTGAAGCTGCGAACAACCGGCAAAAACGCTGCGGTCGCCAGCAGGGGCGCTTCGTCGGTCAGGGTATAGATGATCTTGGACTGTCCGGTGCTCATGGTTTGGCCTCTTAAGAGTTGAAGGTGGCTGATGTTCGTCGTTTGAACGAGACCTTGAAGGCCCCGGTAATTCCCGGAGTATCCTTGAGGCCTGTTCTCTAGTCAATAAGCTGGATCAATCTATGCAGAAGGAAAATCATTGGAAATGCTGCGGCGTGCACCTTCAAGCCGGCAGGTTTGCCGATAGTCAATTAAGTCCGGAACAGAGATGGATTTAACCGTCAAACGGGTCGCGGACCTTGCTCCGGCAACCGCCAAACAAGCGTTGCTGATCGCCCAGACGCTGATCGAGGGTTTCGACAAGCATTACCGCCTGTTTCGCGCCAGTTCTGCCGCAGCCAAGGAGCGCTTTGAACAGGGCGATTGGGCTGGTGTGCAGACGGCCGTTCGCGAACGCATCCAGTATTACGATGATCGGGTTGAGGAAACGGTGGAGCGCTTGCAAGGCGATTGCAGCGCGGCAAGCCTGGACGAGGCGGTGTGGCGTCAAGCGAAGCTGTACTACATCGGATTGCTGACCGATCACAGTCAGCCGGAATTGGCCGAAACCTTTTTCAATTCGGTGTTCTGCCAGATCCACCACCGCACCTATTTTCACAACGATTTCATTTTTGTTCGTCCGGCCATATCGACCGAATATATCGAATCCGATCCTCCCACCTATCGCAGCTATTATCCGAATGCGGCGGGCTTTCGCGAGACGATTCGTCGAATTCTGCTCGACTTTGCGTGGCAGCGCGACTTTGCCGATCTTGATCGGGACATCGAGTGCATCCGCACCGCCGTGCTTGAATTCTTGCCCGAATTGCCGACCCGCGAGGTTAACTTTCAGGTACAGGTGTTGTCGTCGGCCTTTTATCGCAACAAGGGCGCCTACATTATCGGCAAGGCGGTAAATGGTTCTGTCGAGTATCCGTTTGCCCTCCCGGTACTGCACGATCACAAAGGCAATCTGATGGTCGACACCATCCTGCTCGATACCGGCTGGATCAGCCTGTTGTTCTCGCTTTCTCGCGCCTATTTCATGGTCGATATGCCGGTGCCGGCCAATACGGTGCAGTTTTTACGCAGCCTGATGCCCAACAAGCCGCGCGCCGAGATATACGCCATGCTCGGACTTGGCAAGCAAGGTAAAACCTCCTTTTACCGGGGTCTGTTTTCCCATCTGCATCATTCGGCCGACCAGTTCGTGATTGCGCCAGGGATTCGCGGACTGGTCATGTTGGTGTTTACCCTGCCTTCCTATCCCTATGTTTTCAAGGTGATCAAGGACCGTTTCGGCGCCAGCAAGGAAGTCGATCATGCCACCGTGCGTCGAAAATACCAGCTGGTCAAGCAGGTTGATCGCGTTGGCCGGATGGCCGATACCTTGGAGTTTTCCCACGTTGCGTTGCCAAAACAGCGCTTTGCCGTCGAACTCATGGAGGAGTTGCGCAGGGAGATACCCTCGCTGCTCGAGGAGGAAGGCGACGATCTGATCGTCAAGCATCTCTATATCGAAAGGCGCATGCAACCGCTCAACCTGTATCTCGAACGAGTGGCAAATGCAGGTCGCGATGATCTGGTTGAAAAGGCGGTGATCGAGTACGGAAATGCAATTCGCGAACTGGCGATCGCCAACATATTCCCAGGCGACTTGTTGTGGAAGAACTTTGGGGTTACGCGTTATGGGCGGGTGGTTTTCTACGATTACGACGAAATCGAGTTCATGACCGACTGCAATTTCCGACGTATTCCGCCTGCGCCCAACGAGGAGGCCGAGATGTCCGGCGAACCCTGGTATTCGGTGGGGAGAAACGATGTATTCCCCGAAGAGTTTGCCACTTTTCTCCTGGGCAACCCGCTGGTCCGCAAGGCCTTCCGGAACCATCATGCCGACCTGCTCGATCCGGAGTTCTGGCAGCGGGCGCAGCAGGAAATACGCGCTGGAGCAATTCACGATTTCTACCCCTATCCCGAGGATTTACGCTTTTGCAACCGCTTTCGCGAGATGTTTACATCATGAAGAGAATTTTGCTCTGGCTGGCGCTTGCTGCCGTTTGTGCGACGCACGCGGCTGCTCAGGCGCTGCCGACCATGGAGCTCAGTGCCGGTTTTCATCGTATCGAGGCCGAGGTAGCGGCGAACAATCAGGCGCGCATGCAGGGACTCATGGAGCGCAAGTCGATGGCCACGCAACGCGGCATGCTGTTCGTTTTCGAGCGCGACGACCGGCATTGCATGTGGATGAAGAATACCTTTCTGCCGCTGTCCGTTGCCTTTCTCGATGCCAAAGGACAAATACTCAATATTGAAGACATGCAGCCGCAGACGCACGACAATCATTGCGCCGCACTGCCGGCTCGTTTTGCGCTCGAAATGAATCTTGGTTGGTTTACCCAGCGCGGCATTAAGCGCGGGGACCGTATCGGCGGAGTTGATAAGGCGCCGCGGGCTCACTGAATCAGCAGATCGCTGCCCGTTCTCCCAACCCGAAAAGGTGGCGGTGCTCAGCGCTGGCTGATTTCCCGATGTCGCGGGCAGGTCACCAGATGATCATTGACCATGCCGATGGCTTGCATAAGCGAGTAAATCACTGTCGGTCCGACAAAGCGAAAGCCGCGCCGCTTCATTTCTTTCGAAAGCGAGGTCGCGGCAGGGGTAAAGACGGGAACTTCGTTCAAGCTCCGCCATTCATTGACTTGCGGCCGGCCGTCAACAAACTGCCAGAGAAAATCGTTCAAGCTGGCTCCTGCATCGTATAGCGCGAGCGTGGCACGCGCATTGTCGATTGTCGCTGTTAACTTTGCGCGGTTGCGCACAATCCCGGCATCGTCCAGCAGACGCGCAATTTCCAGGTCGCCGTAGCGGGAAATCTTGCCTGTATCGAAATTATCAAAAGCGCGACGGTAGTTCTCGCGCTTTCTGAGTATCGTAATCCACGACAAACCGGCTTGCGCGCCTTCTAGTATCAGGAATTCGAACAGTGTCCGCTCGTCGTGGCAAGGGACTCCCCATTCTTCGTCATGATAGGC
>CAZAWN010000115.1:0-9346 GCA_964488825.1 uncultured Methyloversatilis sp.
ACCACATGGAAGACGTGCATCGCGCCGGCGGCATCATGGCCATCCTCGGCGAACTTGATCGTGCCGGGCTGATCCACCGCGACTGCCCGACCGTGCTCTACCCAACGCTCGGCGAGCAACTTGATTGTTGCGACGTACTGCGCAACCAGGACAAGCCGGTGCACGATTTCTATCGCGCCGCGCCGGGCGGCGTGCCGACCCAGGTGGCGTTCTCGCAGAACCGGCGCTATCCGACACTCGATCTCGACCGCGCCAACGGCTGCGTTCGCAGCAAGGAACACGCTTATTCGCAGGACGGCGGTCTCGCCGTGCTGTTCGGCAACATTGCCGAGAAGGGCTGCATCGTCAAGACCGCTGGCGTGGATGATTCCATCCTCAAATTCACCGGTCGGGCGCGGGTGTGCGAATCGCAGGAGGAAGCGGTCGAAAAAATCCTCGCCGGGCAGATCGTCGCCGGCGACGTAATGGTGATCCGCTACGAAGGCCCAAAGGGTGGCCCCGGCATGCAGGAGATGCTCTATCCGACCTCGTACCTGAAATCGATGGGACTCGGCAAGCAATGCGCGCTGCTCACCGACGGCCGTTTCTCCGGCGGCACCTCGGGGCTTTCCATCGGTCACGCCTCACCCGAAGCGGCGGCCGGCGGCGCGATCGGCCTGGTCGAAGAGGGCGACACCATCGAGATCGACATCCCGAACCGCCGCATCCATCTCGCCGTGACAAAGTCGGCGCTGGCGCGACGGCACGCCGCCATGCTGGCCCGGGGCGCGGAGGCCTGGCAGCCGCTCAAGCGCGAGCGCGTCGTGTCCGCAGCGCTGCAAGCCTATGCCGCGATGGCGACCTCGGCCGACATGGGCGCAGTGCGCGACATAGCAAAATTGAAATAAGCAAAACTCGACTGATTCCATCCGCTCAGGGGGGCGACGATGACCACTCCATTCCAAACTCTGTTCTCCGGCCGGCTCTGGTCGGTGATGTCCTGGGAGCAGCTCGATGTCTTCTGGCAGCGCATCGATCCATCGGCCGGCTGGTACCTCTATGCCGTTGGCGAACCTCCGCCGACCGAACCGGCGACGGCGGCGGCGGTCAGCGCTTTCCTCGCCCAGATCGACGCCCTGCTGCGCAAGGAACACCATCACGACTACTGCGGCATCGTCTATGCCGACCAGCTTGACGCGCCGGGTTTCGTGAAAATCTTCGACCCGAACAATCTGGGCGTATCCTGCGGTTTTTCCGACAACCCGCCCTTACCGGGCTGGATATTGTCAAAAGTGCCGCCGGAAGACTTGCAACCCCCCGCACCGCTGCCGGAAGGCCGCAAACGCTGGTGGCGCGCCTTGTTCGCATGACGCAGGAGAGAGAAAAATGAAAGCAGCCAGCAAACCCGCCAGCAAGCCGAAGGCGACCCAAGCCGCAGCCAAGAAGCCGGCAACCAAAAAACCGGCTGCGCCCGCCGCAACCCGGGCCACCGGCCAGGTTCTGAGCGAACTCAAGCAGCTCGCCAAGGAACTCAATCAGGCAGCGAAGGGGCTGACCAAGCGATCGGCGAACAATCCCAAGGAGGTTTCGGCCATCCTTGGCACCGTGGAACGCATGACCGCCGATGCGGCGACCAAGTCGCTGCTCGAAGCCGAAGCCGCCAAGCTAATCGTCCAGGAAGCGCTCGACTCCCTCGGCAAGGACTGGAGCCGCAAGGAACTCGAAGAAAAGCTCGCCGGCGTCAGCAGCCATCTCACTAACATCATTGTTGCGCAGGAGTTTCAGGACCTCGCCGGGCAGTCCTTGCGCAAGGCGACCAAGGCTCTGGTTGGCGCCATCATCGTAGTGGACGGCGGTGGTCCTACAGAAGAAAAGCGCTTGTCGCAGAACGATGTCGATAGCCTGCTCAACGAACTGATGCCCTGAACGGCTTTAGCCGACAAATTTCATCGGGTATAGTCGGGTTTCCTGCAGGAGACCCGACATGAGCGCGCCAAACCTTCTCGCCGCCGAAACCTCCCCGTATCTGCTCCAGCACGCGACCAACCCGGTCGCCTGGCAGCCCTGGAACGATGCCGCTTTGGCGCAGGCACGCACCGAGAACAAACCGATCCTGCTGTCGATCGGCTATTCCGCCTGCCACTGGTGCCATGTGATGGCGCACGAATCCTTCGAGGATGCCGCTTCTGCCGGCGTGATGAACCGGCTCTTCGTCAATATCAAGGTCGACCGCGAAGAGCGTCCCGACCTCGACCAGATCTACCAGACCGGCCATCAGATGCTCACCGGCCGTGCCGGGGGCTGGCCGCTGACCTTGTTTCTCACCCCCGCCGGCACACCCTTCTACGGCGGCACCTACTTCCCGAAGCAGGCGCGCTACGGCTTGCCTGGTTTTGTCGAGCTGTGCGAACGCATCGGCGAGATCTGGCGCACGCGCCGCCATGACATCGATGCGCAGAACCGCGAACTGCTGGCGACGCTCAACCGCCGTCCGCCGCCACCGGCCAGCGAACTGGATGCGCGCCCGATGGCTGCGCTGCGCGGTCTCCTGCTCGGATCGCTGGATCGCCGGCACGGCGGTTTCGGCAGCGCGCCGAAGTTTCCCCATCCGACCGATCTGGCCTTTCTGTTGCAGCGCACCGGCGATCCGGAAGCGCAGGAAGCTGCCCTGTTCACCCTGCGCTGCATGGCGGAAGGAGGCATTCACGACCAGTTGGGCGGCGGCTTCTGCCGCTACAGCGTGGACGCCGAGTGGGAGATTCCGCATTTCGAAAAGATGCTCTACGACAACGGCCCCCTGCTCGGGCTCTATGCGGATGCCTTCGCGCTGACCGGCGAGGCCTATTTCAAGCAGGTGGCCGAAGGCATCGTCGGCTGGTTGCTGCGCGAAATGACCAGCCCGGAGGGGGCTTTCTACTCCTCGCTCGATGCCGATTCTGAAGGCGAAGAAGGCAAGTTCTACGTCTGGGACCGCGCCGAGCTTGCCGCCCGGCTGACGCCGCAAGAGTCGGCGCTGGCGGGACGGCACTGGGGCCTCGCCGGCCCACCGAATTTCGAGGGCAGTCACTGGCACCTTAAAGTCGCGCAGCCGCTCGGGCCGGACGATGCGGCCGTGCGCGACAGCGCGCGCGCAAAGCTGTTTGCCGCCCGCTCAACGCGGGTGCGGCCGGGTTGCGACGACAAGATATTGACCAGCTGGAATGCGCTGATGATCGCCGGACTGGCCCGCGCCGCCCGTCTGCTCGACCGCCCCGGCTGGTGCGCCGCCGCCCGTCGCGCCCTCGACTATCTGCTTCAACACCATCTGCGCGACGGACGACTGCTGGCGACCTCACGGCAGGGACGCGCCCATTTACCGGCCTATCTCGACGATTACGCCTTTTTGCTCGCGGCGCTCGACGAACTGGCGCAAACCGACCCTCACCCCGCCGACCACACCTGCGCGCGCCAACTTGCCGATGCCCTGTTGACGCACTTCGAGGACAGCGAACACGGCGGCTTCTTTTTCACCGCCCACGACCACGAAAGCCTGATCCAGCGTCCCAAGAACGCCTACGACAACGCCCTGCCCTCGGGCAACGGCGTCGCGGCCCTCGCCCTGCGCCGCTGGGGCGAGCGGCTGGGCGAAGGACGCTATCTGGGCGCGTCGCGGCGCGCCGTCCAGGCTTTTGCCGCTCAACTCGCCGACCAGCCGGGCGGCTGCGCCGCGCTGATACAGGCGCTGGAAGCCGAACTGGCTGTCAACCCGCCGAACTGCAACGACGTTATCTGCTCCGTACCGGCAAGCAGTTGAAAATGCGCGGATTCTCAAGCCCGATAATTTCCGCTAGACTGTCGGTCGTTTTTTCACCCCCTAACCGATAGAAGGAAGAACTCACATGAAACTGATCAAACTGGTTGCCCCGACCCTGATCGCCGCCGGCGTGATGGTTTCCGCTCCCGTCTTTGCCAATGCCGACCTCGCCAAGAAGAGCAACTGTCTGGCTTGCCACACTGCAGACAAGAAGCTGGTCGGCCCGTCCTATCAGGACATCGCCAAGAAGTACGCCGGCCAGAAGGATGCCGAAGCCAAGCTGTTCGACAAAGTCAAGAAGGGTGGCGTGGGCGCCTGGGGTCAGGTACCGATGCCCCCGAACGCTGCGGTCAAGGATGAGGACATCAAGACCCTGGTGAAGTGGGTTCTCGCCGGCGCCAAGTAAGCGCTTGTAACTCGCAGTCTGTCCGACGGGGAGCAACAGCTCCCCGTTTGTTTTGTCCCCACGGATTGCCATACGCGAGCATCCGCTCATCTCCCGCTCATTCCCGCATAATTGACAAGTTCTGTTTCTAAAGCAAGAATCGCCGTTCTTTTGTCCCCCACAACCCCGCGAATGGAGTCACATCAATGAAACTGCCCGTCAAAGTCCTTTCCCTGTCCGTCGCTGCCGCCGTCCTGACTATCGGTTGCGGCAAGAAGGAAGAAGCCCCGAAACCCGCACCGCAGGCTGCGGCGCCCGCCGCTCCGGCGCCGGTCGTCGTCAAACTGGGTCACGTCGGTCCGCTCACTGGCGGCATCGCCCACCTTGGCAAGGACAATGAAAACGGCGCACGTCTGGCGGTCGAAGATGCCAACGCGGCAGGCGTCAAGATCGGCGGAGCCCCGGTCAAGTTCGAGCTGATTGCGGAAGACGACCAGGCCGATCCGAAAATCGGCAACACGGTGGCACAGAAGCTCGTTGATGCCAAAGTCGTCGGCGTAGTCGGCCACCTGAACTCCGGCACCACCATTCCCGCTTCCGCCATCTACAACCAGGCCGGCATCCCGATGATCTCCGGTTCGGCCACCAACCCGGCGCTCACCGAGCAGGGCTTCAAGGCTGTGTTCCGCGTGGTCGGCCGCGATGACCAGCAGGGCCCGGCCGTGGCCAACTACCTGATCTCCGCCGCCAAGCCGAAGGTCGCCGCCGTCATTGACGACGCAACCGCCTACGGCGAAGGCCTGGCCAACGAGGTTGAAAAGACCCTCAAGGCTGCCGGCGTAACCGTGCTGCCCCGCGAGAAAGGTACCGACAAGACCGCCGACTGGAAGGCCGTGCTGACCAAGATCAAGGGCAAGAAGCCCGATGTGGTCTTCTACGGCGGCATGGACGCCACCGGCGGCCCGCTGCTCAAGCAGGCCCGCGAACTCAAGATCGGCGCGATCTTCGCTTTCGGCGACGGCGCCTGTACCGACAAGATGGCCGAACTGGCGGGTGCCGCTGCCGAAGGCATGGTCTGCTCGCAAGCTGGCATTCCGGTCCAGTCCTCCGGCAAGAAGTTCCTCGATGGCTACAAAGCGAAATTCAACATCGATCCGATCCTTTACGCGCCCTTCACCTACGACGCAGCCATGCTGATGATCGAGGCCATGAAGAAGGCCGACTCCACCGATCCGGCCAAGTTCCTGCCCGCTTTGCAGGCGATCAACTTCAGCGGCGCTTCCGGTAGCATCCAGTTTGACGAGAAGGGTGACCGCAAGGATGCCGAGATGACCATCTTCGCGATGAAGGAAGGCAAGGTTGCGCCGTTCGCGATCATCAAGGGCGGAAAATCGCTGACGCTGGACGAGTATGCCGCGCTGAGTGCACCGGCTGCCGCTCCCGCCGCACCGGCAGCCGCTCCGGCCCCGGCTGCCGCACCAGCCAAGCAGTAAGCTAACTCCGGCTGCAAGCCATCTACGCCCCTCGGTTTTCCGAGGGGCGTTTTTTCTGAATGTCACGTATCATTCGCGCCCGTGGATATCTTTATTCAACAACTCATCAACGGCCTGACCACCGGCAGTGTCTACGCCATCGTGGCACTCGGCTACACCATGGTCTACGGGGTCATCCAACTGATCAACTTCGCCCACGGCGAAGTCGTGATGATTGGCGCCATGACTGCGTTTACGGTTATCGTGGCCATCGTCGGGGCCGGCGCTCCCTTGCCGCCCATCATGATCGTCCTTGTCGGCGTGCTCGCCGCCATCCCTGTCTGCATGGGCGTCGGTTTCCTGCTCGAACGGCTCGCCTACCGCCCCTTGCGCCATGCCCCACGACTCGCTCCGCTGATCACCGCGATCGGCATGTCAATCATTCTTCAGCAACTGGCGCTGCTAATCTGGGGCCGCGACCCGCGCGCCTTCCCGCAGATCATGGAGAACACCAGCTTCAGCATCGGCGGCGCAGCGATCAGCAGCGTACAGATCGCCATCATCCTGATGTCCGTGGTGCTGATGGCCGTGCTCACCTGGTTTGTCTATCGCACCAAGTTCGGCATCGCCATGCGCGCGACCGCGGAAAACGTGAACGTCGCCGGCTTGATGGGGATTGACGCCAACCGCGTCATCGCCGGCACCTTCATCATCGCGGCCGGTTTGGGCGCGGTGGCGGGCGTCATGTATGGCACCTATTACGGCATCGCCCATTACACGATGGGCTTCATCCTCGGTCTCAAGGCCTTCTCCGCCGCGGTGCTCGGCGGCATCGGCAACCTGGCCGGCGCCATGTTGGGCGGCATCCTGCTCGGCCTGGTCGAGGCATTGGGCGCTGGCTACATCGGCGAGTTCACCGACCTGTGCAAGTGGCCGGTCGTCGGCGCCAACGGTATGCTGGCAGAGCGATGCGCAGCGGATGGCCATGTCGTGCTGTTCGGCAGCAATTACCAGGATGTGTTTGCTTTTCTCGTGCTGATTCTGGTCCTGGTGTTCCGTCCCTCAGGATTGCTCGGCGAACGTGTTTCGGAGCGCGCATGAACCGTAAAACGCTGGGTTTCGTTCTGATCGCGCTGGCGCTGCTGATCCTGCCTCACCTGCTCACGCAGGTCGGTACGGCCTGGGTGCGCATCGCCAACCTCGCCATCCTGTTCGTCTTTCTCTCGCTGGGCCTCAACATCGTCGTCGGCATGGCCGGACTGCTCGACCTCGGCTATGTGGCGTTCTACGCCGTCGGCGCCTACGTCTGGGCGCTGCTCGCCTCGCCGCATTTCGGCCTGCATCTGCCGTTCTGGATCATCCTGCCGCTCGGCGCCATGCTCGCCTGCATCGCGGGTGCCGTCCTGGGAGCGCCGACTTTGCGGCTACGCGGCGATTACCTCGCCATCGTTACACTCGGCTTCGGCGAGATCGTGCGCATCTTCATGAACAACCTGTCGGCGCCCTTCAACATCACCAACGGCCCGAAAGGCGTGACACGCATCGATGGCATGCAGATTGGTGACATGAATTTCATGGCGACCGATACGCTGTTCGGCATCCCATTTACCGGACCGACCAAGTACTACTATGTCCTGTTGTTGCTGCTATTACTGATCATAGTCGTCAATCTGCGCTTGCAGAATTCGCGCATCGGTCGTGCCTGGGTGGCTATTCGCGAGGACGAAGTCGCCGCCAAGGCGGCCGGCATCAATACACGCAACGTCAAGCTGCTCGCCTTCGCAATGGGCGCCAGCTTCGGTGGCATCGCTGGCGGGATGTTTGCGGCGATGCAGGGTTTTGTCAGCCCCGAGAGCTTCATCCTGCACGAGTCGATCATGATTCTGGCCATGGTCGTACTGGGTGGCATGGGCAATGTCTGGGGCGTGATCGCCGGTGCACTGTTGTTGTCCTTCGTCCCGGAAATCCTCCGCTATACAGTCGAACCCGTGCAACATGCCCTGTTCGGCCAGTTGCTCATCGAACCCGAAATCCTGCGCATGTTGCTGTTCGGTATCGCCCTGGTCCTGACCATGCGCTTCCGTCCGGCGGGCTTGTGGCCCGAGTCGCGGCACAAGCAGGAAATGAAAGAGGCGAAGGAAGCTTCCGCATGAGTTCGGAAAGCCAGGTTCTGCTCGAAGCCCGCGGAGTAGGCAAACGTTTTGGCGGGGTGCAAGCGCTCAAGGATGTTTCGCTGACGATTCGCCACAAGGAGATTTACGGGCTGATCGGTCCGAATGGCGCCGGGAAGACCACGTTTTTCAATGTGCTGACGGGACTCTATCAGCGCGATGAGGGCGAGGTCTGGTTCGATGGCCACCCGCTCGATCTCGAAAGTCCCTATCGGGTGGCGGAAGAAGGCTTGGCGCGCACCTTCCAGAATATTCGCCTGTTTGGCAGCATGACGGCCATCGAGAACGTCATGGTTGGCCGCCACGTGCGCACCCAAGCCGGGGTATTCGGCGCCATCCTGCGCACCCCCGCGCAGCGCGCCGAAGAAGCTGCCATCAAAAGGCGCTCCGAAGAACTCCTTCATTACGTCGGGATCGCTCACCGTGCCGACGACCTGGCGCGCCACCTTTCCTATGGCGACCAGCGCCGCCTGGAAATCGCCCGCGCGCTCGCCACCGAACCGAAGCTGCTGGCGCTCGACGAACCCGCGGCGGGGATGAATGCCACCGAGACCGAAGGATTGCGTGAATTGGTCGAAGGCCTGCGCGCCGATGGATTGACGGTGTTGTTGATCGAACATGACGTCAAATTGATCATGGGCCTGTGCGACCGCGTCGCGGTACTCGACTATGGCATGAAGATCGCCGAGGATGTCCCTGCCATTGTGCAGAAGGATGTAAAAGTCATCGAGGCATATCTCGGAGGCAGCGTTGGAGAATAACTCATCTGACAAGCGATACGCTTTGCTCGAGGCGATCAATCTCGAAGTGCATTACGGCGGGATTGCTGCTGTCAAGGGCATCTCCTTCGCCGTCGAAGAGGGCGAACTGGTCTGTCTGATCGGCGCCAATGGCGCCGGCAAGACCTCCACGCTCAAGGCGCTCGCGCGCATGATTCATTCTTCCGGCGAAATCCACTACCGCAAGGAACGCCTCGACCGGCAACCCAGTCATGTGCTGATCGGCAAGGGAATGGCCTTGGTTCCGGAAGGGCGCGGCATCTTCGCACGCCTGACGGTTGCCGAAAACCTCGCCATGGGCGCCTACCACCGGAACGACAAAGCCGGCATCGAGGCCGATCTGGCGCATGTTTACACGATGCTGCCACGCCTCAAGGAGCGTGCCGAACAGGTTGCCGGCACACTTTCCGGCGGCGAGCAGCAGATGCTGGCCATCGGTCGCGCCCTCATGGGCCGGCCCAAGCTGCTGCTGCTCGACGAACCCTCGATGGGTCTCGCTCCCCTGATGGTGGAAAAAGTCTTCGAAGTGATTCGCGCCGTCGCTGCCGAAGGCGTAACGATTTTCCTCGTCGAGCAGAACGCGCGACTCGCCCTGCAAACCTGCTCGCGCGGCTATGTCATGGAAAGCGGCAAGATCACGCTGGCCGATGCGGCCGACAATCTCCTCGCCGACCCACGGGTGCGGGCCGCCTACCTCGGCGAGTGAAAAGTCGGCGCTGGCGGTGCGGCAGAAGTTACCTCTGATCGACCTATAGGTTTCGAGCTTT
>CAZAWN010000116.1:0-9338 GCA_964488825.1 uncultured Methyloversatilis sp.
CCGACGTTCTGGATGATCATGTCGACGTCGATATTGGCTTCGGCGATCGGGCCGAGAATCTGGGCGGCGATGCCGGGACGATCGGGCACGCCGAGCACGGTCAGCTTGGCTTCGTCGCGGTTGAAAGCAATTCCTGAAATGATCGGTTGTTCCATGTTCTTGTCTTCCTCAACGGTAATCAGCGTGCCGGAGGTTTCCTTGCCCTCCTCCTCGAAACTGGAAAGCACGCGCAGTTTGACCTTGTATTTGCCGGCGAATTCGACCGAGCGAATCTGTAGCACCTTGGAGCCGAGGCTCGCCATCTCGAGCATTTCCTCGAAGGTGACGGTCTCCAGCTTGCGCGCTTCGGGGACGATGCGCGGATCGGTGGTGTAGACGCCATCCACGTCGGTATAAATCTGGCACTCGTCGGCCTTGAGGGCCGCCGCCAGCGCCACGCCGGTGGTATCCGAACCGCCACGCCCCAGGGTAGTGATATTGCCTTGCTCATCGACGCCCTGAAAGCCGGCGACGATGACCACCGTATCGTCGTTGAGATCGCGGCGCATGTTCTGCTCGTCGATCGACAGGATGCGCGCCTTGGTAAACGTGCTGTCGGTCAGCACCTTGACCTGTCCGCCGGTATAGCTTTTCGCCCTGACGCCCTGATCCTGCAAGGCCATGGCCAAGAGGGCGATAGTTACTTGCTCGCCGGTGGAAATCATCACGTCGAGTTCGCGCGGATGCGGCTGGGGCGAGACGTCCTTGGCCAGTGAGATCAGGCGGTTGGTTTCGCCGCTCATTGCGGAGACCACGACAACCACCTGGTTTCCTTGCATTTTCCAGCGTTTAACACGCCGGGCGACGGCCCGGATGCGTTCGGGAGTGCCCATCGAGGTTCCCCCGTACTTCTGTACGATCAACGCCATATTCAATCCAGTATAAAAATATCGGTTATGGAGGCATGGCCTCCCGGGCGGGAATCGAACCCACATCTGGGCCTTAGGAGGGCCCCGTTCTATCCATTGAACTACCAGGAGGGGGGTGCATTCTACCCGCCGCACGCGGCGGGGTGCGCAATTCCGCCTGCGGTTTCAGTTCAACACCAGGACGCCACGCTTGAGACCGGAATCCTCAGGGTGGGGCGATAGTACAAAGCCCAGCGCCGTGACGAACTGGATCATGCGCCGGTTCTCGGCGAGGAAGTCGCCGTTCATGTACCTGACGCCGCGCGAGCGAGCCGTGTCGATGATGACGCCCATCAAGCGACGCGCCAGTCCCTTGCCCTGCCACTCGTCGGCAACAACGATGGCAAATTCGCAGGATTCCCCGTCGGGATTCAGCGCATAGCGGGCCACGCCGATTTCGACCTCCTTGCCAGCGACGTCGGTGACGGCCACGAACGCCATTTCGCGGTCGTAATCGATCTGCGTCAGGCGCACCAACTGGGAAGGCGACAACTCACGCAAGGTGTTCATGAAACGGTAGTACTTCGTTTCGGATGAAAGGTTGCGGACGAATTCCTGCTCCAGATCGGCGTCTTCCGGCCGAATCGGGCGGATCGTCACGGTCAGACCGTCGCGCGTCTGGTAATCGGTGATCAGATGCGAAGGATAGGGATGAATCGCCATGTGATCGTAACGTCCGGCGACCAGCGGGATATTCTCGATGGCGATACGCGCATCGACGGCCACCGCGCCGTGTTCATCAACGATCAGCGGATTGATGTCCATTTCCCTGATCCACGGTAGTTCGCAGACCATTTCCGACACGCGCAGCAGGACCGCTTCGAGCGCTTCCATGCTGACGGGCGGCATATTGCGGAACTCGCCCAGCCTTGCGGAAGCGCGGGTGGTCGCCAGCATGTCGTTGACCAGAAAACGGTTGAGCGGCGGCAGGGCGACCGCACGCTCGCTGCTGCCGGCTTCGATGCCTGTACCACCCGGTCCGAAGATGATGGTGGGGCCGAAGATCTGGTCGCGTGTCATGCCGACAACCAGTTCGCGGCCGTTGGCCTTCTGGATCATCGGCTCGATGGCAATGCCATGAATGATCGCGTCGGGACGGTTCTTCTTCACCTCTTCGAGAATCGCATTGTAGGCATCGCGCACGGCGGCCAGCGAGTTCAGATTGAGGCGCACACCGCCGGAATCGCTCTTGTGGGTGATATGCGGGGAATCGATCTTCATCACCACGGGCAAGCCGATTTCCTCGGCCAGCACCATCGCTTCTGAGGGCGAACGCGCCACCACGGTCTGGGCGATCGGAATGCGGAAGGCCGCCAGCAGCGCCTTGGATTCCATCTCGTTGAGCGACTTGCGGCCCTCGCCGAGCGCAGTCTCGATGACCAGCTTGGCCGATTCAAGGCGCGGAGCGACATGATCGGAAATCGATGCGGGCGCCTGCATCAGCAATTGCTGGTTGCGGTAATAGTTGGAAATATGCGAGAAAAGCTCGACAGCCGGCTCCGGTGTGCTGAACGAAGGAATGCCGGCGCCTTTGAACAACAGGCGAGCTTCGCGAACCTGTTCCTCGCCCATCCAGCAAATCACGAGCGGCTTGTCGGATTTCTTGGCGACTTCGATGACCGCCCGGGCCGCCTGAGTGGGATCGGTCATCGCCTGCGGCGTAAGAATCGCCAGCACGCCATCGACCTTGTCGTCCTCCAGGCATGCCGTCACTGCCGCCGCATAACGCTCCGGCGTGGCATCGCCGACAAGATCAATGGGATTCCCCTTCGACCAGGTGGGAGGCAAGACGGCATCGAGTTTCTGGCGCAAACCGTCCGCCAGTTCGGCCAGCGGAATACCGATATCGGACGCATGATCAGCGGCCATCACGCCCGGCCCCCCGCCATTGGTGACAATCATCAACCGGTTGCCGCGCGGACGGAAATGGGAAAACAAGGCCTGGGCGGCAGCGTACATCTGGCCGACCTTGCCGAGACGCACCACGCCGGCGCGGCGCAGCGCGGCGTCGAATACATCATCGGCGCCGACCAGGGCGCCGGTATGCGACAGCGCCGCCTGCTTGCCCGCCGGATGCTTGCCAACCTTGATCAGCAGCACCGGCTTGCAGCGCGCCGCGGCGCGCAGCGCGCTCATGAAGCGGCGCGAGTTCTTGATGCCTTCGATGTAGAGGAAGATGCTCTCGGTGCGCGGATCGGCCACCATGTAGTCGAGCACCTCGCCAAAATCCACATCGCTTTCGGCGCCCAGCGAAACCACATTCGAAAACCCGACGCCATTCGGCAGCGCCCAATCGAGAATCGCGGTACACAATGCGCCCGACTGCGAGATCAGCCCGATCGAACCGGGGTTGGCGCTGCCATGGGCAAAGGTGGCATTGATATGACTGCTCGGGCGCATGATGCCCAGGCAGTTCGGACCGAGCAGGCGCGTGTGATGCCGGCGCGCGGCATCGAGCGTGGAACGCAGCAGACTGGCGCCGCGCGGTCCCATTTCGGCAAACCCGCCGGAAATCACGATGACATTGCGCGCGCCGGCGCGGCCGCAGGCTTCGACAATCGCCGGCACGGTCTCGGCTTTGGTGCAAATCACCGCCAGATCGAGCCGTTGCGGGATGCTTTCCACCGAGTCGTAGGTGTTCTGGCCGTAAACCTTGTCGTGACGCGGATTGACGAGGAAGAGCTTGCCCTGGTAGCCGCCGTCCATGACGTTGCGCACCAGGGTGGCGCCAACCGAACCCTGCGTTTCCGATGCGCCAATGATGGCGATCGACTTCGGTTCGAAAAGAGGAGTGAGGTAGTGCTGTTCGTAGTTCATAGGAGATAGACTTCCGGTCAAGCCCCAATCGGGCAGCCAATTGCTGCAATGCAGCAGAATACCATTTCCGTTACCTTTCAATGCAAGAAAAACACGAACTTCGCCCCGGTCAATCGACTGAACTGTTGAAAGAGCTCCACATCCTGACGCGCGACGGAAAGTTGAATCAGGACAGCCGCCGCAAACTCAAGCAGGTTTACCATCTGGTTGGATTTATCGAGCCATTAATTGAGGAAGCAAGTGCAAAACAGACGGATGTACAACTGGTCGATTTTGGCGCCGGCAAATCCTACCTCGGTTTCATCCTTTACGACTTGTGCATCAAGCAACGATCATCGGGGGCCGGGGTGCACGGCATCGAAACACGCAGCGAGCTGGTCGAGAAATCCCGCGCGCTCGCCGCCCGGCTGGGCTTCGCCGGCATGCAGTTTCACACCCTGGATGCGGCCCACGCGCCGAACTCGGAACGGCTGCCGCAGCGCATCGACCTGGTCACGGCCCTGCATGCCTGCAATACGGCGACCGACGACGCCATCCGCTTCGCACTCGAACGCAAGGCGCCTCATCTGGTCCTGGTTCCCTGTTGCCAGGCCGAAGTCGCGGCCACATTGCGCAAGAACAAGGCCCGCGCATTGGCGCATCCCCAAGCCGAACTCTGGCGCCATCCGATTCACACGCGCGAATTCGGCAGCCATGTCACCAACGTCTTGCGCTGCCTGCAATTGCAGGCGCACGGCTACGACGTCAGCGTGACCGAACTGGTCGGCTGGGAACACTCGCTGAAAAACGAACTGATCATTGCCCGCTTCGACAACCGCCCAGGTCGGGCCGCGGCGGAACGCCTGCGCAGCCTGCTTGACCAGCTTGGACTGGAAGAACTGGCCGGGCGTTTCTACGCAACCAATCCCGCCAAACTCGGCGCTGGGGGGACGGCATCGGCGTGTGACATTGGTTACTGAGGCAAGCTGTACTCGCATGCTCTAATCCTTTCGCACCCCCTAACCCCTCAGGAGATCGAAAATGAAAGCAAACGTTGGCGGCATTGACCGTATTCTTCGTATCGTTGTTGGTTTGGCGCTGATTGGCTGGGCGCTCATGGGCGGCCCGGTGTGGGCCTGGATTGGCGCCGTGCCTCTGGGAACCGGGCTGCTTGGTTTTTGCCCGCTTTATCCTGTTCTCGGCATGAATACCTGCCCGATGAAGGACTGAGACGGCTGTCGAGCAGTTCGATGCCAAGCAACGGCGCGCATGGGCGCGCCGTTGGCTTTTTTGCCTACCTTGCGCGAGTCATCCGATTCGGCGCGTAAAATGGCTTCATGTTGAAGCAACGCACTCTCAAGTCTGTCGTACGTGCTGTAGGCGTCGGCCTCCATTCGGGCGCCAAGGTAACTTTGCTCTTGCGCCCCGCTGCGCCAGGAAGCGGGGTCGTCTTCCATCGCGTCGACCTTGATCCGCCCGTCGATATCCCGGCCAATCCCTTTAGCGTCGGCGATACGCGCATGGCCTCCTGTCTTGAGAAAGACGGGGCCAAGCTGGGTACGGTCGAGCATCTCATGTCCGCCCTGGCTGGCTTGGGTATCGATAATCTCCATGTCGATGTCGATGCCGAGGAAATTCCGATCCTTGACGGTTCTGCCGCACCCTTCGTTTTTCTGCTGCAATCGGCGGGGATCGAGGAGCAAAACGCGCCGAAACGCTTCATGCGCGTCAAGAAACCCATCGAGGTCAAGGATGGCGACAAGTGGGCGAGGTTGACCCCCTACGACGGTTTTCGTCTGGAATTCTCGATCCTGTTCAATCACCCCGCGGTGGATAAGTCAGGAACTTCCGTTACTATCGACTTTGCCGATCAGTCCTATATCCGGAACATTGCCCGCGCACGCACCTTCGGATTTACCCAGGATGTCGAGGCGATGCAGGCCCAAGGACTGGCTTTGGGGGGCAGCCTGGAAAACGCCATCGTAATGGACGAATATCGCGTCCTCAATGCCGAAGGCTTACGTCTCCCCGACGAGTTCGTGCGCCACAAGGTGCTCGATGCCGTCGGCGACCTGTATCTGGTCGGAGCGCCCCTGCTGGCCTGCTTCAGCGCCCACAAATCCGGGCATGCGCTCAATAACAAACTCCTGCGCGCCCTGCTGGCCGATGCTTCAGCGTGGGAGTGGGTCACTTTCGAGCAGGTCGCGACGACACCCGAGCGCGTCGCGCAGCTTTATCCCGACGTACAGTTCGCCTGACCGGCCATGTTGCTGCTGCGGATAGTCGGTATTCTTACGATGATTGCCATTGGCGCGGGGATTTTCGCCTGGTTATTTACTCGAGATCGCCGCTACCTGGTGCTTTCCGGTCGCATCGCGAAATATGCTGTGATCTTTGCGCTCATCCTGTTTGCCTTGCTGGCGTTCGAACGGCTGATCGTCATTCTTTAAGTGTTCTTTAGGAGTCTTTCCAGGGCACCACGGACTGGCGATTCCGGGGCTAGCCCAGCAATTAGCGATGTTAGCGATTGCTTCGTCCGAATACCAAGTGTTTTATGGGTTGTTTTCGAGGGTTTAGGCAAGGAACGGGAACTGGGTTGCACCTTGACTTCGATTCCGTTAACCTCCTGCCCTTGTTGAATAAAACCTGCGGCAAGCCGGGGTGATAGCTGCCTCAGTTTGACTGCAACCGCGCCGCTATCGGCGTGTATAACGACTTTGCCCCGCTTGAGATTTGCTACTCGCGCCGCCAGCGCAAGATGGGCGGGTAGTGCTGATTCGAGCAGTGTTTGCAGATGTCGCAAGCGCTCCGCCTGCCCGGCAAGACGGGCAAAGGCGCTGCTGGCGGCGAGATGGTCTTTCAATGCGCCTCGCTTGTTCGAGGAGCTGCTGCCCGTAGGGCTGTTTATCTGGCGTGGCAACATGCTGGCAGTCGAGCGGGAGGGGTTGAAAAGCTTGCAGGGAGTATACGCGTGCAAATTATTTTGATATCCAATCATATGGCTACGGCCCGCAGCATCACGCTGACACCGCGCCATCTGGTGTTTTCGATTGCCCTGTTGTTTGCCTCGGTGCTGACGCTCTCGACGCTGTTCTCCTATCTGACGGTGCGCCATGCCGCCGATCTGCGCTTGCCGTTCCTGCAAGACATGTTGCGTAGTGTTACCTTGGAGGAAGCTGGCAAGACTCGTGATTTAGTGCGCGAGAGCCTGTCCAACATGGCCTCCCGGCTTGGGCAGATGCAAGGCCAGTTGATGGAGCTTGATACGCTCGGCGAGCGCATTGCCGGGATGGCAGGCGTTAAGGTAAAGGACATCCGACCCGTTGTGCAGAAAGAAGGTCGCGGCGGCCCTTTGCTGCGCCCCGACACCCTCGATGCGGATACCCTGCAAAGGGCGCTTGACGACTTGTCGCGGCAACTCGAAGTACGCAGCGAAACCCTGACCTCCCTGGAAACCCGCCTGCTCGACGAAAGATTACGAAATCTCATGCTGCCTACTTCGGCGCCGGTGATTGATGGTCACCGCTCTTCTAACTTCGGCTGGCGCTCCGACCCCTTCACCGGTCAGTCGGCGGTACACGAAGGCATTGATTTCATTGCCGAACCGGGTACGCCGATCTATGCTGCAGCGGCAGGTATCGTCTTCCGTGTCGAGTATCACCCCCAGTACGGCAATGTTGTCGATATCGATCATGGCGATGAGGTGGTAACGCGCTATGCCCATGCGTCGAAGGTGTTGGTGAAGGAAGGCGAGTTCGTCAAGCGCGGGAGCCATATTGCGGCAGTCGGCAACACCGGGCGATCAACCGGACCTCATCTGCATTTCGAGGTACGCATCAAGGGGATAGCCCATAACCCGACGCGTTTTCTTGATAGAGACACGCCCAAGTTCGCGCGTCGCTAGCGGGTTCGTAGGCAGATTCAGACAACCCGCTTTCCCCTGGGAGGGGCTAGTTTCCCTGCGTGCTAACATCGCGGCTTTTCTGCGGTCGGAGACTTTGATTCGCTGTCCAGACTGCATCGACCGTAATCCCGAGGCTTGATCCACATATGATTTCCGGTTTTCTGAAACGAATTTTCGGCAGCCGCAACGACCGTTTGCTGCGCCAGTATTCCAGTATCGTCAAGAGCGTCAACGCGCTCGAAAGCCAGATGAAGGCCTTGTCTGACGCCGAACTGGCAGCACGTACGCCGGCGTTGAAGGAGCGCGTGGCGGCTGGCGAGACGCTCGACAGCTTGTTGCCGGAAGCCTTTGCGGTAGTGCGTGAAGCTTCACGGCGCGTCCTGGGCATGCGTCACTTCGATGTCCAGTTGGTCGGCGGCATTGTCCTGAACAACAACAAGATCGCCGAAATGCGCACCGGCGAGGGCAAGACGCTGATGGCGACGCTGCCGGTCTACCTGAATGCACTGACCGGCAAGGGCGTGCATGTCGTGACCGTCAACGATTACCTGGCCAGTCGCGACGCCGAATGGATGGGGCGCGTCTATAACTTCCTCGGTCTCACGGTAGGTTGCAACCTGCCTCAGATGAGCCATGAGGACAAGCAAGCCGCCTACGCTGCCGACATTACCTATGGCACCAACGGCGAGTTCGGCTTCGACTATTTGCGCGACAACATGGTCTATGCCGCCAATGAGCGGGTTCAGCGGCCGCTGAATTACGCCATCGTCGATGAGGTCGATTCGATCCTGATTGATGAAGCGCGTACCCCGCTGATCATCTCCGGCCAGGCCGAGCAGCACACCGAGCTTTACGTCAAGATGAACGCCGTACCGCCCCTGCTCGAAAAGGGCGTGGGAGCGCAAAACCAGGAAGAAAAAGACAGCGGCGACTACGTCGTCGACCTCAAGGCACATTCGGTGCTGATGACCGAGCAGGGGCATGAAAAGGCCGAGCAGATTCTCGCCAATCTCGGCTTGCTGCCCGAAGGAACAAGTCTCTACGATCCGCACAACATCCTGCTGATCCATCACCTCTATGCGGCGCTGCGGGCGCACAACCTGTTCCACCGCGACCAGCAGTACGTGGTACAGAACGGCGAAGTGATCATTGTTGACGAGTTTACCGGCCGCCTGATGGCCGGTCGGCGCTGGTCCGACGGCTTGCACCAGGCGGTTGAAGCAAAGGAAGGTGTGGCGATCCAGTCCGAGAACCAGACACTCGCCTCGATCACTTTCCAGAACTACTTCCGCATGTACAAGAAGCTCGCTGGCATGACCGGTACGGCGGATACCGAAGCTTACGAGTTCCAGACGATCTACGGCCTGGAAACGGTGGTGATTCCCACCAATCGGCCGATGATCCGCATCGACAACAACGACCAGATCTACCGCACCGGAACCGAGAAATACCACGCCATCCTGGCAGATATCCGCGATTGCCACCAGCGCGGGCAACCAGTGTTGGTCGGCACGACCTCCATCGAAAACTCGGAACTGATTTCCGGTCTGCTGACCAAGGACAAACTGCCCCACCAGGTGCTCAACGCCAAGCAGCATGCGCGCGAAGCGGAAATCGTTGCCCAGGCTGGCCGGCCGGGCATGATCACCATTGCGACCAACATGGCCGGTCGCGGTACCGACATCGTGCTG
>CAZAWN010000117.1:0-9162 GCA_964488825.1 uncultured Methyloversatilis sp.
ACACGGACACGGACACGGACACGGACACGGATACGGATACGGATACGGATACGGACACGGACACGGACACGGACACGGACACGGACACGGACACGGACACGGACACGGATACGGATACGGATACGGATACGGATACGGATACGGATACGGATACGGATACGGATGATGACGCCGATGACGACGACGACCTAGATCACGGAATTTCCTATGTAGCCTTCGAACTGGAAAATGGCGACGTCGTCAAGGTTGAGGGCTTTGATGGAACTGATATCAGAGACCCGTCATTCCCTGAGCAGATGTTTGACTACATCCAATCGCAGTACGGATCAGCGGTGAGCGACTACATCATCAAGGCAGGTACGGGCCACTATGGAAGCGATGGGCAACCGACGACCACGGATGGTTGGCCGACTACGGGTGGCGGTACGGTCGGAGGAAAGGGAGTCGACACCAGTAACTTCAGTGAAGACATGATTTCCGACGGAACCCCTGGATGGGAAGCAACCCACTCAGTTGCTGGCGCCAATGGGGACTACATAGGCGATGGCGGAGATGATCTCTTTACCCTTGGTGAGGATGCTCAGAATGCCGATATCTCTGGTGGTGGAGGCGTCAATTGGATCGATGCCACCCAAGCCGATCTTGTCGGCAATGACTGGACGATTGTGATCGGCGAAACAGAGATCGATCCGAATCAGAGCGGTTCGTTTGAGGGGGACGATATGTCAGGGAAGATCGTCGATGCCAATGACAACGTGATTGCCACCTTCGATAACATCGACAAGATCGAGTGGTAGTCGGCGGACGCGTAGCGGCGGGGCATATCCCAGCCGCTACGCCCGTTCTCTCCGGGCAGCATCGAGATCAAGGTCTGATGCCTGGGCTGAGATACCCAGAAGAGGAAGCGCGCGAGGCCATCAATCGCAAAGATTGGGCCTTGGTTTTTGCTTGTGCAGGGGAAGCGATCATCACCAACCCCGGCGAGAGCAGCCCCTATCGTTTACTGGCCGAAGCCTCCTTCTTGCAGGGCGACACGGCGATGGGCGAGGCCTATCTGCGGCTTGCGCAGCAACAGCCTGATGACCAGGAACGGGGGGCGGGCGAATCTGCTGCGATGCTTGATTTCCTGGCAGCGCAGTGGCGCGTACAGGGCAAGCAGGCGGTCAATGATGCATTAACGACCATGGCCAACCAGCACCCGCAGAAGATGGAACATCCACACCAAGGCTGTTCCACGTTAATGCTGTTACCCAAGTTGCGCATCGCGGCTGGCGGAGATGTCTTGCTGGGGGGGGAGATGCCCGGATGGGTGGCGGAGCGCGGTCCGGAAGCGCCACTGCAAGCGCTTGCTCCGATGTTTCGGGCAGCCGATCTGGCCTTGGCAAACCTGGGGTGTTACGTGGCGACCGAGGGCGACTTCATCGACAAGGAAGAGCGCCAACCCCACGATTGCCGCTGCTTGCCCGAGATGCTTGAGGTGCTCTCGTCAGCGGGCATACGCTGCATCGCGACTGGCAACCAGCCTACGATGGATTTCAGTCCGCACGCGCTGGCACAGCAGAGCGATATCCTCGACGCCTGCGGGTTTCTGCATTTCGGCGCAGGTCAATCGAGCAGCGAGGCAGCCTTGCCGCGGTATGTACGGGTAAACGAAATCACGGTAGCCTTCATCGGCAGGGAAATCGATATACCCCGCATGGCGGTTGGCGACGAGAAGCCAGATATCCTTCACGTGCCGGTTGCGCAATTGGAATACACCCTCGCCGGATCGATAGCAGTGGCGCGGGCGCATGCCGATTTGGTGATCGTCAGTCTTCATTGGGGCCGTAACGGGGCAGATGCGCCATCTTCGGAGTTACGGGCTGCGGTGCGGCGACTCATCGATCTGGGGGCCGACTCAGTCCTCTGCCACTCCGCGCACGCTCTGCAAGGTATGGAAATGCATGCCGGCCGGCCCATTGTTTACGGCATGGGAAACTTGTTGTCCGACCGCGTCAGTCAGGACCGCACGGGTAAGTCGGCCCTGTTCGGCCTGGAATGGACGGAAGCGGGCACCTGCCGGCTGACGGTATTGCCGCTGACGCTTGGCCCGGGTTATGTCTGCCGGGCAACCGGGGACGTATCCCGTCGCATTCTTGAGCGCTTGTTGACAGCGAGTCTGGCACTTGATCCGCAGTCCTCTGCCAAGTTGGCGGGAATGGGTCTGAGGCTTGAAGGTCGTCCCTCCCCCAGCCCGGTGCGCCGCATGGCGAAGCTTGTGCCATCGCGCACTGTTTCCTTCGCGTCGCCGCCAAGAATTCCGGCGCATTGGCAACGACACAAGAGTAATCCGGTCTATTCCGCCGAAGCAGCCACACAGTGCTTCGCCACTTTGGATAATCCGCTCCTGTTGAGCGCAGAAAGTATGGCCACGGTGACGGGAGGGAACTGGCAGCGCTTGCCAGCAGAAGCCCTCTTGACTGGATTCAGTACTCGAAAGGAATATATTGCCGAAGGCTCGTCAGGCAATGTCTATCTCGCGCTTGACACGAGTCGGCGACAGGAAACTGCCAATGCCGAGTGGGCGCGGCGGGTGATGAAAGCCTTTGCAGCGGGCGCCGTCGCTGCAGTGGTCCCCAAGGACGCGACCGGACTGCCGGATGACGTGCCGTTGTTGCGCGTCGATAACGTGATGCAGGCGCTGGAACGCATGGGCCTGTACGTGCGCGATAAGCTGTTCCGCGGCAAACGCGTCCTTGTCAGCGGCACCGAGGGAAAAACAGGGTACAAGCACATGCTGCATCATGTGCTCGCACCGCAAATATCGACTCATGCAATCCTCAATAGCTCCAATCTGACTTATTCCGTACTGGCGAGCCTGGCCTCGATCCGGTGCAATGACCGGGTGGCTGTGATCGAGGCGGCGGGCGGGCGGCTCGCCGAGCGCAGCCACATTGTGAGACCCCACATCGCCGTTCTTACCGAAGTGGGCAACGAGCACATGAATTATCACGGTAGCCAGCAGGGTGTGATCGAAGCGAAGGCAGACATTGTTCTTGGCCTGGTCGATGGCGGCTACGCCATCCTCAATGCCGATAGCGAGAACTACTCTGCCGTGCGAAAGTCGGCGTTGGCGCGACGGCACATTCCTCTCCTGTTGTTCGGTACGGAGGCGGGCTGCAACGGTCGGTTGCTGGAACGACGCTTCGCAGACGGGGGCTGGATCGTTACGGCCGACATCGAAGGCCAGCGGGTCGAGTACCGGCTGCCCCTGCTTGGCGAGCATGTGCCGCTGGCTTCGGTGGGCGTACTGCTGTCGGCGCATTACCTTGGCGCCGATGCCGCCGATGCGGCCGCGAGCTTGGCCGACTATCGGCCCTACTGGTCGGAGGGCGCCCTCCGACGGCTAGCCCATCGGAATGGAGAGCTGCTCTTCTTCGACAATACCTGGAAATCCTCCGTACTCGGTTACCACTCGGCCTTGCAAACGCTCGTCCGGCTCGAACCACTGACGGCGACAGGTTGTCGTGTGGGTGTTATCGGGGAGATGACCCGTCTTGGCAACGAAGCCGAGAGATGGCACGAACAACTTGCCGAATGGGTCGACGCAGCAGGCTTCGACAAGCTGATTCTTGTCGGCAAGCGTACCGAAACAACCTTCGACTGCCTGAAGAATCGAGACATCGTCGTGGCGCGTTTTCCCGAATACGACCGCCTTCATTCAGGGAAAAAAGAACTTCAATCCGTCATCAACGTGATCGAAGCGGCGTGTACGCCTGGCGACTTGCTGTTCGTCAAAGGCGAACTGGATGAACTGGGGGATTACCTGAGAGCGAAAGAAATCGCGACCAAGGCTGCTCCCCGTGGCGTGCAGGCCGCGCGGGCCGCACCACCGCACGAAGACGAGTCAGCGCTGGCCAGTTTGCACAGGATTGACATCGACGATCTACCCCGCTACCGCGCGGCGATTGACGAAAGCGAAAGAATCACCTGGCAGCACTATTTTCCGTTCCAGTACCTGTACGACCGCGCCGCGAAGAGAGATCGCATTCTGATCGGTGAGGATGCCGGTTCGCTTTGTGTCTACCGCTTGCGTCGGATTGATGGCAGAGAGGAAGTTTGCCTGTTTCTGCTGCCTTTGCCCTTCCAGCCCGCGGTGTTCGAGCGCTGTATGGAGCGTGTGCGCGATTTCAACCGCCGCGCACGTGCTAGCGTGTTTCGTGTCGACAGCGCAGATGCCGACACTTTGCGCCACCGGCCCAAGGTGCGTTGCCTCGCCCGTCCTGAAGAGTATGTATATGCACCCGCCGCGACCCTCGATCTGTCTGGAAGCAAGAAGCGGAATGTGCGCCGCGCCATCCATTCGATTCAGTTAAGGGATGATCTGGAAGTGCTTGACTATGAAGCACGTTATTCAGCCGAATGCCGTATCGTGCTTGATCAATGGGCAGCGATACAGGAGCGGAAATACGGGGAGATTCGTTACCGTGGCTACACGCTAGGCTGCCTCGATCATTACGATCTGTTTCCGCGCGCCGACTTGTTCGGGAAAGTGGTCCGTCTGAATGGGAAGATTTGCTCTTTCGGTTTTGCTGGAGAGTTGAGTCGCCGCATGGGCAACCTTTTTGTTGTTTACAGCGACCTGGGTATAACTGGACTGAGCAAATACATGAATTACTGCCTGCTGCAAGACATGCAACACTTACCTTTTGCCAATGCTTCCCATGGCGCCGATACGCCGGGCCTGGCGTTCGCGAAAGCGTCGCTTGGTCCGGCATTCCTGCACCACCCCTATCGGCTTTACCTGGATTGAGCTGCTTCCAAAGCCCGGTTCGCGCGCCCGATCTATCACGGCAGCTCAATCCGTTGCCACAATCACGCTGACCAGGCGTTCCGGCTGCACATGCCGGCGGAACGCCGCTTTCACATCCTCACGCGTAACGGCCGCCACCTTGTTCGGAAAAGCGTCGAGATAGTCCAGCGGCAGGCCGTGGAAGCCGATCAGCGAGAGATAGCCGAGCAGTTTGGCGTTGCTGTCGATGCGCAGCGCCTGACCGTCGATCAGGTTCTTCTTGGCCGCGGCAAGTTCCTGCGCGGTGGGCCCGTCGGCGATGAATTTCGTCAGTTCGTCGTTGACGACCTTGAGCGCGTCGCCGGCCTGTTCGCGCTTTGTCTGCAGGCCGATCTGGAAGGGCCCGGGGAGCACACGTGGAGCGAAGTAGGAATAGACGCTGTAGGCATAGCCGCGTTTCTCGCGCACCTCCTTAACCAGGCGAGAAACGAAACCACCGCCGCCGAGCGTGTAATTGCCGACCAGTAGCGCGTAGTAATCGGGATCGCTGCGCGCCACGGCCGGCAGGCCAACGTGGATGTGCGACTGCGCGGCATGGTGCGCGACCTTGATCGTTTCGGCTTGCGGCAAGACGACCGGCGGCAGCGGGGCGGCGCCGGTTCCGGCGGGCAGGGCTTCGGTGAGCTGGATGGCGATGGCCTCCGCCTCGGCGCGCGCGATATCCCCGATGATGGAAACCACGGCGCCTTTGGCGACATAGTGGGTTTGGTGAAAGGCGAGCAGATCGGCGCGTTCGATGCGCGCAACGCTTTCCTGCGTGGCGAGATTGCCGTAGCTGTGCCCGGGATAAATTGCCCGGGCGAAGCGTTTTTCGGCGATGGCGTCCGGGCGCGTGTCGGCTTCGCGGATGTTTTCGATCAGCCGGGTTTTCTCGCGCTCGACCGCGGCGACGGGGAAACTCGGCGCTGACAGGACGGCACGCAGCAAGGCCAGCGCCCCGGTTTTCTCCTCCGCCGCACTCAGTGTGCGCAGTGTGACGCTGGCCATGTCGTAATCGGAGGTCGAAGTAAAGCGCACGCCCAGATCGACAAGCCGGGAGGAAATCTGCTCTTCTTCAAGATCGGCTGTTCCGGCGTCGAGCAGACCAGCGGTGAGACTGGCCACGCCGGACTTGCCTTCCGGGCTGCGAGCTCCGCCGGCGATGAAGTCAATGCGCACATCCAGAATCGGCAGGCTTCGGGTTTCGACAAAGTACACCTTGGCTCCGGTCGGAGCGATCCAGTGTTGGATCGGTGGGCCGGCGTGCGCCAGAGCAGAGACGCACAGGAAAAACAAGGCAAACAGGGGGGTAGCAAAGAACATGGCCGGCTCCTCAGTGGCGCACCGCGAAGGCGGGCTTGCGTTGTTTATCGCCGTCCAGCGGCTGCGGGTCGAGGATGGCTACCGTCAGAGTGTCGTCGCCAAAATATTTGCGCGCCACGGCTTGTACCTCCTCGGCCGTCACGCTGCGAATCTTGTCGAGCAGTCGCTCGTGGTTGCGCCAATGCACGCCGGACGCTTCCAGCCGGCCAAGCTCCATGGCTTGCGCCATCAGCGAATCGCGCTTGTAGACCTGCGCGGCGATGGTCTGGGTCTTGACGCGCTTGAGTTCGTCGGCCGCCACGCCTTCGTCCTGAATGCGCTTGATCTCGGCACGCAGGGCGGCTTCCAGTTCCGCCACGGTTTTTCCGGCGGCCGGTTGGCCGGCGAGGATGAATTTTGCTGCGCCGCGCAAGGTAGCGGTGTAATCCGAACCGGCGGACTGGGCAATCTTCTCCCCACGTACCAGACGTTTCGGCAGACGCGCCGCGTCGTTGCCATCCAGCAGCGTGGAGAGAACTTCCAGCGCATACGGCTCGCGATCTGTCTCTAAATCGACCAGCCTGGGCGCCTTCCAGGCCATCAGCAGATAGGGCAACTGCGCCGGGGCCTTGAGAGTGATGCGCCGCATGCCGTCCTGCGCCGGTTCGTTCTGCGGTTTGCGCAGCGGCAGCGGCTTGGCCTTGTGCTTGCCGTAAGTCTGCTCGGCAAGGCGGAAGACCTCTTTGTGATCGACATCCCCGACGACCACGACATAAGCGTTGTTCGGTGCATACCAGTCGCGGTACCAGTCGCGTGCATCCTGCCAGGTCATATTCTTCAGGTCGTCCATCCAGCCGATAATTGGCCGGCGGTAGGGATGGGCATTAAACGCGGCAGCATTCAGCGCTTCATAGACGCGCGCTTGCGGATCGTCGTCGGTGCGCAGGCGGCGCTCCTCCATAACGACCTGAATCTCGCTGGCGAATTCCTCGGGCTTGAGCTGCAAATTGGCCATGCGGTCGGCTTCCAACTGCATCATTTCAGGCAGGGCGTGGCTGGGGACGATCTGGAAGTAGGCCGTGTAATCAAGGCTGGTAAAAGCATTGTCGCGCCCGCCAGCGGCCGCCACGCGCTTGTTGAACTCGCCGGACTTGAGGGTTTTGGTGCCCTTGAACATCATATGTTCGAGCACATGCGCCACCCCGGACGTACCGTCCTTCTCGTCCATCGAACCGGCGCGATACCAGACCATATGCACGGCGGTCGGCGCGCGCCGGTCTTCTTTGACGATGACGCGCAGACCGTTTTTCAGGGTGGTTTCAAAGGGGGTGGCCTCATTGGCGTGAAGAGTCGGCGCCGGCAGGACGGCACCGAGAACGAAGAACAGCAATAACGGTTTGATTTTCATGGGCTCGCGGGTATCTGGCTTAGAATCAATGCCGCGCATCATATCCTGCGCGCAACTGCTTACGACCGAGTTTCCCATGTTTGGTTTCCTCAAAAAGAATCAAGACGCTGCGCCCGCAGCGGAGACGAACGCAGAACCCAAGCGTTCCTGGACGGAGCGTCTGAAAGCCGGGCTGGCGCGTACCCGCGCTACGCTCAATACGCCGCTCGGCGCCCTGTTCGCACGCGGCAAGATCGACGACGAACTGCTTGAAGAGCTCGAATCCACGCTGCTGATGGCCGATTGCGGCGTCGAGGCGACGCACTGGCTGCTCGCCGAACTGCGCGCCAAGGTCAAGAAAGAGAAGATCGAAGCGCCGTCCGCCTTGCGCGCCGCGCTGATCGACCTGCTGACCCAGTTGCTGACGCCGCTCGAACAACCGCTCGACCTGAATCACCCCGCGCAAAACCAGCGTCCTTTCATCATCATGATTGCCGGCGTGAATGGCGCCGGCAAGACCACCTCGATCGGCAAGCTTGCCAAGCAGTTCCAGAAGGAAGGCCACGGCGTGATGCTCGCCGCGGGCGATACTTTCCGTGCCGCGGCCCGCGAGCAACTCGCCGAATGGGGTCGGCGCAACGATGTTGCGGTCATCGCGCAGGAGTCGGGCGATCCGGCTGCGGTGGTGTTCGACGCCATTGCCGCGGCGCGCGCGCGCGGCATCGACGTGATGCTCGCGGACACGGCAGGACGCCTGCCGACGCAACTCAATCTGATGGAAGAAATCGCCAAGGTGCGGCGCGTCATCCAGAAGGCCGAGCCGAGCGGGCCGCACGAGGTGCTGCTGGTGCTCGACGCCAACATCGGCCAGAACGCCATTGCGCAAGTGAAAGCCTTCGACAAGGCGATCAACGTCACCGGCCTGGTCGTCACCAAGCTCGACGGCACCGCCAAGGGTGGCGTGCTTGCCGCTATCGCGCGGCAATGCCCGAAGCCGGTGCGCTACATCGGTGTCGGCGAAGGCATCGACGATTTGCAGCCGTTCAAGGCGCGCGAGTTCGTCGAGGCGCTGTTCGGGGCTTGAACGCCCTGAGCGTGCCGTCCCGCCAACGCCGACTTTTTCATGTACATCCCCGCTTCCTTTCACGAAGAACGTAGCGAACAACTGCACGCCCTGATGCGCGCCCATCCGCTCGGCACGCTGATCACGCATGGCGCAAGCGGTCTGCTGGCCTCCCCGCTGCCTTTCCTGCTGGATGACGCGAACGGAGAGCACGGTGTGCTGCGCGCCCACATGGCGCGCGCCAATCCGCACTGGAAATCCCTGGCCGGGGACACGGAATGCCTGGTGATCTTTGCCGGGACTGACGGCTACGTTAGCCCCGACTGGTACCCGAGCAAGGCGGCGACGCACAAGGTGGTGCCGACCTGGAACTACGCCGCCGTCCATGTGTGCGGCATGCTGCGGGTGATCGACGACCTCGCCTGGCTGACGCGGCAAATTGCCAACCTGACG
The DNA here is from genome assembly GCA_964488825.1 of uncultured Methyloversatilis sp. Classification (GTDB taxonomy): domain Bacteria; phylum Pseudomonadota; class Gammaproteobacteria; order Burkholderiales; family Rhodocyclaceae; genus Sulfuricystis. The sequence continues at coordinate 9,016 of CAZAWN010000117.1, forward strand.
GCGGTGCATGAAGCCATCCGTCCCCTTCCGTGGCAGCCGTCCGACGCGCCGGAAGATTTTATTGCGGCCCAGATGAAGGCCGTCATCGGTCTCGAAATCGTCATCACACGGATCGATGGCAAGTGGAAGATGAGCCAGAACAAGGAA
>CAZAWN010000118.1:0-9105 GCA_964488825.1 uncultured Methyloversatilis sp.
CGGCATCGCGAACCCGGACTTGTCGGATGAGAACCGCGCGTCCTGTTGTGCTGGTGGTCGACGACGAAGTGCGCTCGCTGGAAGCCCTGCGCCGCACGCTGGACGAGGATTTCACGGTGCTGACTGCCGAGTCGGCCGGGGCGGCGGCGGCGTTGATGGCGCACGAGCATGTGCATCTGCTGCTCTGCGACCAGCGCATGCCGGGCGTCTCGGGCGTCGAGTTTCTCAAGCAGGCGCGCGCCCAGTGGCCCGACACCGTGCGCATCATCATTTCCGGCTTTACCGAAGCCGAAGACATCATCGCCGGCATCAACGAGGCGGGCATCTGGCAATACATTCTCAAGCCTTGGCACCCGGAGCAGTTGCTGCTCACCCTGCGCGGCGCGGCCGAATTGTGGCGCCTGCAGCAGGCCAACCAGCGCCTCAGCCTGGAACTGCGCGCCAGCCCGGAAACGCTGAAGAAACGCGTCGGCGCCATGCAGGAGCAGGCGCGTGCGCAATCTGCCTTCGAGCGCCTGCTGCGGGCGGCGGACAGCCCGCTCAATGAAGTCTGCCGTGTCGCCCAGCGCGTGGCGGCGCACGAGATGTTCATCCTCATCACCGGCGAATCGGGCACCGGCAAGGAGTTGCTGGCGCGCGCGGTGCACTACGCCAGCCGGCGCGCCAAGGGGCCGTTCGTGGTGGAAAACTGCGGCGCCCTGCCGGACACCCTGCTCGAATCCGAACTGTTCGGCCACAAGCGCGGGGCCTACACGGGCGCTTTCGAGGATCGTCTCGGGCAGTTCCAGCAGGCCGACGGCGGCACGATCTTCCTCGACGAGATCGGCGAAATCTCGCCGGCCTTCCAGGCCAAGCTGCTGCGCGTATTGCAGGAAAAGGAAATCCGCCCGCTCGGCAGCCCGCGCCCGGTGGCGGTCGATGTGCGCGTGATCGCCGCGACCAATCGCAATCTCGCCGCCGATGTGCGCAGCGGACGCTTTCGCGAGGATCTGTACTATCGGCTGGCCGGCATGACGCTGCACATGCCGCCGCTGCGTGAGCGCCCCATGGACATTCCGCTGATCGCCGCCGAACTGCTCGACCTGCGCCAGAAGCAGATCGCCCGACAGGGCTTGGTGCTGGCCCCCGAAACGCTGCGCTGCATGACGCGCTATGCCTGGCCGGGCAACGTGCGCGAATTGCAAAACGAGATCATGCGTCTGCTCGCGCTGGCTGACGACGACGTGCTCGGCGCGGAACTACTGTCACCGGGGCTGCTTTGCGCAAGCGTCACAGGGGATGATGAGTCTGTCGCTGTGGCCAAGGGAAGGCCGGAGACGCTGCAGGAACGCGTTGATCGCCTCGAAGCTGCCGTGATCGGCGAAGCCATGAAGCGCCTGAAGGGCAACAAGAGCTGGGTTGCTGAAGAGTTGGGCCTTTCCCGCGTCGGCCTGCGCGCCAAGCTGGCCCGTTACGGGCTGGGGGTGGAATGAAACTATTATGGCTGCAATCGGGAGGCTGCGGCGGCTGTACGCTGTCCTGGCTGGGCAGCGAATGGGGCTCCCTGTTTGCGACTTTGGCCGATTCCGGGATTGAATTGCTGTGGCATCCAAGCCTGTCCGAATCCAGCGCCGACGAGGCGCTGGCGATTCTGGAAAGCTGCGCCGAGGGTTCCCGGCCGTTCGATGCGCTGTGCGTCGAGGGTTCGCTGCTGCGCGGACCGCAGGGTACCGGGCGATTCCATATTCTGGCCGGTACCGGCCGGCCGATGATCGAGTGGGTGGCGCGGTTGTCGGGTCAGGCGCGGCACGTCGTGGCGGTCGGTTCCTGTGCGGCCTTCGGCGGGGTGACTGCGGGCGGCTTGAATCCGACCGATGCTTGCGGCCTGCAATACGAGAATCTCGAACCCGGCGGCCTGCTGGGGACGGAGTTCCGTGCGCGCGGCGGGCTGCCGGCGATCAACGTCGCGGGTTGTCCGACCCATACCGACTGGGTGACGGAGACGCTGCTGACGCTGGCGCGCGACGAAATGAAACGAGACGATCTCGATGAACTGGCGCGGCCGCGTTTCTACACGGACGTGCTGGTGCATCACGGCTGCAAGCGCAACGAGTTCTACGAGTTCAAGGCCAGTGCCCAGCAGAACGGCGAACAAGGCTGCCTGATGGAAAATCTCGGCTGCAAGGGTACGCAGGCACATGCCGATTGCAACCTGCGCCCGTGGAACGGCGGCGGCTCATGCATCGACGGCGGCTACGCCTGTATCCGCTGCACCGAACCCGGTTTCGAGGAACCCGGCCATCTATTCACGCGTACGCCGAAAATCGCCGGCATTCCCATCGGCCTGCCGCTCGACATGCCGAAAGCCTGGTTCGTAGCCCTGGCGGCCCTGTCGAAGTCGGCTACTCCGGAACGGGTACGACGGAACGCCGTTTCCGCAACCGCACTGCCTTGGCCAAAGACGGTGAAAAAGACGTGACCCGCCTGGTTGTCGGCCCCTTCAATCGCGTCGAAGGTGATCTCGAAGTGACGCTCGATATCGACGGTGGCGCAGTGCGGGCGGCGCATGTCACCAGTTCGCTGTTTCGCGGCTTCGAGCAGATTCTGCTCGGAAAGCAGCCGCCGGATGCGCTGGTCTTCGTGCCGCGCATTTGCGGCATCTGTTCGGTTTCCCAGTCGGCCGCCGCTGCCCAGGCGCTGGCGGCCGCCATGGGCGTGCGGGCGCCTGACAATGGGAGGCGGGTGGCGAATCTGGTCCAGGCGGTGGAAAACGTCGCCGATCATCTTACCCACTTCTACCTGTTCTTCATGCCGGATTTTGCCCGCGAGGCTTATGTCGGGCAACCATTGCATCCGACCATCGCGGCGCGTTTCAAGGCAGTGGCCGGCTCGGCCGCCAACGATTTCCTGCCGGCGCGCGCCGGTTTGCTGCGCGCCATGGGGCTGCTCGCCGGCAAGTGGCCGCACAGCTTGAGCCTGCAGCCGGGCGGCACGACCCATCCGGTTACCGCTTCCGAGCGCTTGCGCTTGCTGCGCGTGCTGCGTGATTTTCGCCGTTTCCTCGAAACGACGACCTTCGGCGACCGGCTCGAATCGGTGGCGTCGCTGGATTCCGCCAATCAATTGGGACACTGGGCCGTGGGGCATGCGTCCAGCGATTTCGGCATGTTCCTCCAGGTTTCGGCGGCATTGAACTTGCGTACGCTAGGCTGCGCGGGCGTCGCCCTGATGAGTTACGGCGCTTACGAAGAGGCGCAGGGCCGATGGTGGCCGGCGGGCGTCTGGGCCGGCGGGCCGGCTCTGCTTGATCCGGAGAGTATCGCGGAGGATGTCAGTCATGCCTGGTATGCCGACGCGGAAGAACCCATGGAACCCTTGCGCGGTTCGACGCTACCCGTTGCGGACAAGGAAAATGCCTATTCATGGTGCAAGGCGCCTCGCCTCGGCGGCGAGGCAGTCGAGACGGGAGCGCTGGCCCGCCAGGTCATTGCGGGCCATCCGTTGTTGCTCGACCTCCTCTCGCGCAATGGCAGAGCGGGCGGAGGGGTGGAGGCTCGCATAGTGGCGCGCCTGATTGAAGTGGCGCGCCTTGTTCCTGCCATGGAACACTGGGCGGAAGCGCTGCGTCCCGGCGAGCTCTTCTGGACCGAAGGCGAATTGCCCAACGACGCAGACAGTGTCGGATTGGTCGAGGCGGCGCGCGGCTCTCTGGGGCACTGGCTTTCGATACGCCGCGGCCGCATCCGGAATTATCAGATCATCGCGCCCACGACATGGAACTTCTCGCCGCGCGACGCCGCCGGCCAGCCGGGCGCGCTGGAACGGGCGCTGGTCGGCATTCCGTGTGCAGAGGACGGCAAGGCCCCTGTTGAAGTTCAGCATGTCGTCCGTTCATTCGATCCTTGCATGGTCTGTACGGTGCATTGATGAGCGACAGTCCTGTGCAGTCCGACCCGCCGACGGGCGGCGATCCGAACGAAAGAATGTGGCTGGACGTCATCCAGAAGATGGACGAGGTCTATGGCGACCTCTTGCGCTACGAGGTGGCGCTCGAAGAGAAGAACGCCGCGCTCGAGGATTCCCAGCAGTTCATCGTTTCCGTACTCGCCTCGATGTCCGACGTCCTGCTGGTGTGCAACCGTAGCGGAGTCATCGAAGGAATCAATCATTCATTGCAAATGTTGACCGGGCTTGATGAAGCGTCGATCAACGGCCGGCGGATTTTTGACCTGTTTGCCGATGAGGCATCGCGTGTGCAAGCGCAGCATTTTTTCGCTGGTCATATCGGCGAAAGCCTGCAGGACTGCGAGATGCAGTTGCGCACCGCCGATGGTGGTGCGATCCCGGTATCGCTGAATTGCACGCCGCGTTACAGTGCCGTAGGCAAGATGCTTGGCGTGGTGGTGACCGGGCGGCCGGTCGGCGAACTGCAGCGCGCCTACAAGGCGCTACATCGGGCGCACGAAGATCTGAAGCGCACCCAGCAACAGCTGCTGCACTCGGAGAAGATGGCCTCGCTTGGCCGTCTCGTGGCCGGGGTGGCGCACGAGCTCAACAACCCGATCAGCTTCGTCTTCGGTAATGTGCTGGCGCTCAAGCGCTACGCTTACCGTCTAAATGTCTATCTCGACGCGGTGCGGCGTCGGGAAAGCTGGGAGCGCATCGAAACGCTGCGCGAGGAGTTGGCCATCGACCGGCTGCTGGCCGACCTGCCCTCCCTGATCGAGGGAACGGCGGAGGGAGCGGAACGCACCCGCGACATTGTCGATGGCCTTAAGCGCTTTTCCGCCGTCGACCAGAATGTGCTGGAACCCATGGATCTCGTGCCGGTGGTCGAGCGCGCGGTGCATTGGGTCGGCAAGGCAGCACCCAGCCATTTCCGCGTGCGGGTCGATCTGCCGGAAACCTTGCCGGTGAAGGGTTCGGCAGGCCAGTTGCAGCAGGTGGCGATGAACCTGGTCCAGAATGCCTGCGACGCAACGGTCGGCCAGCCCGAGGCGCGTCTGGAGATCGCCTGCCGCAGCGATGCAGGGAAGATCGTGCTGAGCTTTGCGGACAACGGTCCTGGCATTCCTGTCGAAAACCTTCCGCGCATTTTCGATCCCTTCTTCACCACCAAACCGGTTGGCAAGGGGACCGGCCTGGGTCTGGCTATTAGCTATGGAATCGTTCAGCGTCACGGCGGCGATCTGGATGTCGAGAATGCGCCCGGCGGCGGCGCGGTGTTTACTTTGACCCTGCCGCGATATCTCGCAGGCGGGAGGTAGTCCGAGCACAAGGCTGGAAGTTAATCTTCCAACTGATTTGTATTGTGGAAAGAGTGTTTCCAGTATTTTGCGCTGCCTGTTTCGATTCATTTACGTAATTGACTGATAAATAGCGTATTGTTTAAGCCACCTGACGGTGGCATCGAATTTGCGTTAACGCCCCCATGCGCCTGCCTGGGGGTTCTTCTCCCACAGTGTCCGCTTTCATCCAGTTGAACTGGCATTCGCCATCGAGATGCAATAGGAGGAGTTTTCGTGAACAAGAACCCGGTTTCCGCATTCGACGATACGACCGATTTCACTGCCGTCGAACGACGGCTTGGCGTATCGCGCCGCACCTTTCTTAAGTTCTGTACCGGTGTGGCGGCTTCTTTCGGTCTCGGTCCCAGTGCGGCCATGGCGATGGCCAAGGCGATCGCCAGTCCGATGCGACCGCCGGTGATCTGGTTGCACGGCCAGGAGTGCACCGGCCCGACCGAGTCGCTGTTGCGTTCCGAGCAGCCGACCTTCGAGCACCTGATCCTTGATCTGATCTCACTCGATTACCACCAGACCCTGGATGCAGGTGCCGGCCATAAGGTCGAGGATGTCAAGCGCGAGACGATCCACAAGTACAAGGGCAAGTACCTGCTGGTCATCGAAGGCGCCATTCCGCTGGCGCAGAACGGCATCTTCTGCAAGATCGGCGGCCAGACCATGATGGACGCGACTGCCGAGGCCGCCGAACATGCGGCCGCCATCGTCGCTTTCGGTTCCTGCGCGAGTTGGGGCGGCGTGCAGGCCGCTTCGCCAAACCCCACCGGGGCTGTCGGCGCCCCGCAGTTCCTCAAGGGCAAGACCGTCGTCACGATCCCCGGCTGCCCGCCCAACCCGGCTAACTTCCTCGGCACGGTGCTGTATTTCGTCACCTACGGCAAGCTGCCCCCCATCGACGACAAGGGTCGGCCAAAGTGGGCCTACGGCCGCCTGATCCACGAAAACTGTTACCGTCGCCCGCATTTCGACGCCGGTCGCTTCGCTACCCAGTTTGGCGACGAAGGCCACCGTCAGGGCTGGTGCCTCTACAAGCTCGGCTGCAAGGGGCCGGAGACCTACAACAATTGCCCCAGCCTCGAATACAACAACGTCGGCGGCAACGTCTGGCCAATTGGTGTCGGCCATCCGTGCTTCGGCTGTTCGGAGCAGGGCACTGGCTTCCACAAGCCGATGTTCAGTCTGTCTGAAGTGAAAACGCATACGCCGCCGAACGCCTTCCCGAACATCGCCGACCGCCAGAATCCGTCTTCCTCCACCATTGTGGCATCCGCCGCCGTCGCAGGTGCGGCGGTGGGCGCCTTCCTTGGCGCGACGGCCGTCGCCGGCAAGAAGCTGGACGGGCAGCAGCCGGAGACGAGTCAGTCGGCCCAGTCAGGTGATAGGGGAGCCTGACCATGGATCGTCGCAAATTCTTCAGAACGTCGCTGGGGGTAACCGTCGCCTCAGCGGCGGCCCTCGCGGCGCCGGCCGCACGGGCGCGGCCGAACCTCGAACCGGCGCCGGAAGCCGTGGGCATGCTCTACGACGCAACGCTCTGCGTCGGCTGCAAGGCCTGCGTATCGAAATGCAAGGAAGTCAACGGCATGCCGCCGGTGCCGATGGGGCAGGATACTTACGCCGACTTCTCGCTCGATCTGTCCGATCAGACGCTCAATGTGATCAAGATCCACACCGAAGGCAAGGGCGCCGTCAAGGACGCGCTTCTCAATGGCTTCGCCTTTGAGAAGCGCAGTTGCATGCATTGCGTCGATCCTGGCTGTGTCTCGGTCTGCCCGGTGAAGGCGCTGACCAAGCATCCGCGTACCGGTATTGTCAGCTACGACAAGGATGCCTGCATCGGCTGCCGGACGTGCATGACGGGTTGCCCTTATAACGTGCCGCAGTACGAGTACAACAACGCCTTCGGCCAGATTCGCAAATGCGAAATGTGCAACCAGAAGGGCGTGGGGCGCATCGACAAGGGCATGATGACCGGCTGCGCCGAGGCTTGCCCGACCGGCGCCACCTTGTTCGGTTCGCGCACGGCGTTGCTGGAGGAAGCCAAGCGTCGCCAGGCCCTCAAGCCGGGCGAGGTTTACGCCTATCCGATGGGTGATGTCCGCAAGCCCGACCGTTTCCACGAGAAAGCGGCACCGCAATACCAGCCCAAGGTTTGGGGCGAGAAGGAGGCGGGCGGTACCAATGTCCTGCATCTCTCGGCCATTTCCTACGACAAGCTGGGCATGCCGCCGCTGGGCGAGCGCTCGTATGCATCGATCTCCGAGGGTGTGCAAAGCACCTTGTATAGCTATCTTGCCCTGCCGGCGATTGCGCTTGGCGGCCTGACCTGGCTGGTCAAGCGGAACACGGAAGGCGAGAAGGAAGGGGAGTCCAAATGAGTCACCACTACCAGGCGTTGGACGATCGCAAGATCCTCACGCCCTTCTTCCTGTTGATGGTGGCGATTGCCGCCTTCGGCACCATCTTTCTCGTCATCCGTTTCATATCCGGCATGGGCTCGGTGTCAAACCTGAGCGGCGGCTATCCCTGGGGCATCTGGGTGATCTACGACATTGTTGTCGGTACCGCGTTTGCTTGCGGTGGCTACGCGCTGGCGATCACGGTCTATCTGTTCAACAAGGGGAAATATCACCCGCTGGTCCGCCCGGCATTGCTGACCAGCCTGCTCGGCTACGGCTTCGCGGCGTTTGGTGCCTTTGTCGACATGGGCCGCTACTGGAATGCCTACAACATGTTCCTGCCGTGGCAGATGAACACGCATGCGGTGATGCTGGAAGTCGGCCTCTGCGTGGCGGCCTATGTGATGGTGCTGGCCATCGAGTTCTCGCCGGCGGTGCTGGAGTGGCTGCGCAAGCAGACCGGTTGGCAGATCCGCGCGGAAGCTTGGCGCGCCAAGCTCGACAAGGTGCTGTTCTTCTTTATCGCGCTCGGCATCCTGCTGCCGACCATGCACCAGTCTTCGCTGGGTAGCTTCATGATCGCCATGGGCCACAAGATTCACCCGCTCTGGCAGACGTGGCACTTCCAGCCCTTGCTGGCCGTGCTGTCGGCGTTCACTATGGGTTTTGCCATCGTCATCTTCGAGGGTTCGATGGTGACCACCGGCTTCAAGCGCCATCCCGAGACGCATCTGTTCTCCGGTCTGGGCAAGATCATCCGGGGACTGATCGCCGCCTTCCTGCTTATCCGCTTCGGCTACCTGATCCTCGCGGGCCAGCTCGGCGCGATGTTCGCCTTCGATCTGGGCAGCCTGATGTTCTGGATCGAGACAGCACTATTCGTCTATCCGCTCGTGGTGCTGTCGTCCGAAGAAAAGCGTGGCAACGGCAAGCATTTGCTCTACGCGGCGGTCAGCCTGTTGCTCGCCGGTGCGCTGTATCGTTTCGACGCCTACCTGATCACCTACAACCCGGGCCCGGGCTACAGCTACTTCCCGGCCTTCCCCGAGTTGATCATGACCGTGGCGACGATCGCGACGGAGATTGCCGTCTTCCTGTTCGTCGTCAAGAAATTCCCGGTGTTGCCGCGTGATGAGCACGCCGCCGCCTGACTCAGATATTCCAAAGGAGAAATTCCGTGGCTAAACGTATTACTGTCGATCCCATCACCCGTATCGAAGGACACCTGCGCATTGATGTCGAGGTCGATAACGGCCGCGTTACCAAGGCCTGGTCATCGGGCCAGATGTGGCGCGGCATCGAGAAAATTCTGGTCGGACGCGATCCGCGCGAGGCGTGGTCCTACACGCAGCGCTTCTGCGGCGTGTGCACCACGGTGCATGCCATCACCTCGGTGCGCGCGGTGGAAAACGCGCTGCAACTGG
>CAZAWN010000119.1:0-4537 GCA_964488825.1 uncultured Methyloversatilis sp.
GCCTCGCGCGCCGGGTCGATGCCGTTGATGCGAATGCTGGTGGTCTCGGCGAAGTTGCTGTACATGCCGCCGAACTTGATGCGCGGCGACCACGCGGCAATGGCCGGGTTGCCGTCAAGTTCATCCTCCAGCTTGGCAAGCATGTTCGGTCGCATATTGAGGTTGAGCGGCAGGCTGTCGATCGAGGCGACGTAGCCCTTGCGATGCACCTGCACGTGGCCGAGCACCGAGTCGGTGATCTGGCCGATCATCATCGACTTGAAAGAGCCGGCGACGGCGATGAACAGCAGTACCGCGACCATGCCGATGACGATCAGCAGCAAGGTCAGCAGGGTGCGGCGGCGGTAGCGCAGCAGATTGCGGCTGGCGATGGCGAGGATGTCAAACATGGCTTCCTCCCAGGCTCAGGCGGCCGTCTTCGAGGACAAAGGTCATCTCGGCCTCACCCATGATCTTGGCGTCGTGGGTGGAGAACACGAAGGTGGTCTTGAATTCGTCGCGCATTTTCTTCATCAGTTCGAGGATGCGATAGGCGGTGTCGTGGTCAAGGTTGGCGGTCGGCTCGTCGGCCAGCACCAACTTGGGCTGACTCACCAGTGCGCGCGCCACAGCAACGCGCTGCTTCTGGCCACCGGAAATCTGGTCGGGCCGCTTGTCGGCCTGGTCGGCCATGCCGACAGCGTCGAGCAGGCGCAGCACCTGTTGCTTGCGCTTTTCCTTCGGCCACTCCAGAACCATACGCAATGGATATTCGATGTTCTCGAACACCGTCAGCACGGGGATCAGGTTGAAGTCCTGAAAGACGAAGCCGATGTGTTCGCCGCGAAAGCGCGCAGCAGCGCGGCGGTCCAGCGTGGCGATGTCGGTGTCGAGTACCTTCAACGTGCCGCTGGTCGGATGATCGAGACAGCCGATCATGTTGAGCAGCGTGCTCTTGCCACTGCCCGACGGGCCGACGAAGGCGACGAAGGAAGACGCTTCAATGGCGAAGTCGATGCCCTTGATCGCCGGTATGTCGATATCGCCGGCGCGGTAGGTCTTGGTGAGGTTTGCGGCATTTACAAGGCTCATGGCGTGTTCCTCATTTGCAGTTATTGTGCAGCTTCCACATCTCTTCATGACCCATGGCCACGGCGAAGGCTGGCGGCTTGCAGCGATCAGCTTCAGAGGATACAGGGGCGTCGTGAGAATGGTGCATCGGGTGCATGACAGGTTGGGCATCCAGCGCCTCGGCGGCCGGAAATCCGCGTGCGGTAATCAGCCCGATCAGGGCAACAAATGCGGCGACGAGTGCCATCGCACCAGCGCCGACTTTCTGGCTCGGGTGCGGCACGAAAACATCGCAACTGCCGCCGGCGCAGTGTTGCGCCCGTTGGCGGGTCAGCAGGTTGTAAAGCTTGCAACCGATGCAAATGCCGAACGCGCACTCAAAGAACATCAGCAGCAGGCAGGCGCCGCAGATCAGCAGGTTGATCGGTCCGATGACGTTGTTGATCACGATCAGCCACAGCATGGCAACGGCCAGCAGCCAGCCGATCGCCCAGGCGAAACGCTTCTGCGGCGCACCGACCCATTCGGGGGCTTGTCCGCGCACGGCAAAACGCGCCGCGATCATGCTTGGAGAAAACTTCGGATTGATGAAGATGCGAATCGTGAAATCGATCAGGAAAGCGATCACGAAAATCTTGGTCGGCCGGAAATTGCCATCAAACCAGGCGCTGGAAAAAGTCATGAAAGCGAACAGGAACAGGATGCCGGCGGCGGCGCGCACCTCGCGCTCGTTCAACACCGGCACATCGTAACCGGCGATGGTCTCGCCGAAACCGAACAGTTTGTTCATGATCCTCTCCTGAAAGTTGGGGCAGCGCGTATTTCAGCGCAAAGCCGTTGCTGCCGTATTGCCAGCGCCGACTTTATTGCATCGGCGCGTTGCACGGCGCCTGCTTGTTACACAGTGTTACAAAGCGTCTGCGCGCAGGCGTACATTGCCGGTCATGGAAACACGCGACCGCATCCTCATCGTCGACGACGACCCGGAAATCCGCCGGTTGCTCGTCGATTACCTGACGAAGAACGGCTTCGCCTCGCACTCTGTGCGCGGCGCCGGCTACGTGCTGGCCGCCGACGTCGTTGGAAGCGCCTCTTGCGACTGATGCCGCAATCCCTCAAGCGCGCCCTGGCCAACCTCATCGACAACGCCGTCAAATACGGCCACGCTGCTCATCTATCCGTGGTTGATGATGCGGAGTCACTGCACATTGTCGTCACCGACGATGGCCCTGGCATCCCCGCAGGTGATCTGGAACGCGTCGTCGAACCCTACGTCCGCCTCGAAACCTCGCGCAGCCGCGCCACCGGCGGGGTCGGACTCGGCTTGGCTGTAGCCCGTGACGCTGCGCGCCTGCATGGTGGCGAATTGGTTCTGGAGAATCATCTAGAGGGCGGTTTGAGGGCGACTCTGATCCTGTCCCGCTTGAAGTAGTGCCGTCACGCCAAGACCGAGTTTTCTCGACTCGGCCTATGATTTTTCAGGCGTTTAGATGCAACGACCTGCTACTCACCGACAGGCAACAAGGACTCCAGCCACGCGTCTCGGCGCGCCCGGGCACAAGCGAACATCGTTTCCAAACCTGCACTGTCGGCGCTCGCGAGCAGTACACGCGTCTTGAGCAATTCAGCCATGTAGGCGTCGAGTTCACTCAGTAGGGCCTTGCGGTTGGCGAGGCAGATGTCGCGCCACATTTCAGGATGGCTGCTGGCAATGCGGGTGAAATCGCGGAAACCGCTGGCGGCAAAGCCGAATAACTGGTCGGCGTTGTCACGCATGGCGAGGTCATGCACCAACGCGAAAGCCAGCAGATGCGGCAGGTGGCTAACGGCAGCGAACACGCGGTCATGGGTTTCGGGTGCGAGCTCGGAAATCTTGGCGCCGCAAATTTCCCAGACGGTACGCACCGCCTTGACGTCTGCAGGGCGATTCTCCGGGAGCGGCGTCAGGACGACGCGCTTGCCGACATACAAATCGGACTTCGCCGCGGTAACGCCGCTTTTCTCGGCGCCGGCGATGGGATGACCGGGAATGAACTGGCCGATCTTGTCCCCGAAAGCCGCACGTGCCGCAGCGACCACATCGGCCTTGGTACTGCCCCCGTCGGTCACCAGCGTTTGCGGTTCAAGATGCAGCGCCATGGCCTGCATCACTGGCAGCATCTGGCCAACCGGCATGCCGAGCAGAACCAGATCGGCGCCCTTGAGCGCACTGGCCCAGTCGGTCTCAATGCTGTCCACCACGCCGAGTTGCAGCGCCTGTTGCAGCGGGGCCAGCGTGCGCCCCATACCGACAATGTGCGGGCAGTCGTGCCGTCCCGCCAGCGCCGACTTTATGGCGAGGGCGAAGGAGCCGCCGATCAACCCGACGCCGCAGACGACAACCCTGCTTGCCGCCATCAGAGCGATTTTTCCAGTGCGTCGAGAAAGCGCGTGTTCTCGCTTTCGCGGCCGATGGTGACGCGCAGGTGGTTGGGCAGACCATAGCCGCCGATCGGGCGCACGATAATGCCCTGCTTGAGCAGCTTCAGATTGATCGCTGCACCATCCTTCACTGCAAAGGTGACGAAGTTGCCGTGCGAGGGAATGTGTTCGAGGCCGAGGCGTTTCAGGCCGGCGACGATCTGCTCCATGCCGCGTCGGTTGAGTTCGTAGGATTCGGCGACAAACAGGTGATCGTCGAGCGCGGCGCAGGCCGCGGCAATGGCGAGGTTGTTGACATTGAATGGCTGGCGCACGCGATTAAGCAGGTCAGCTACTTCCGGCGAGGAAACCGAGTACCCCACACGCAGCCCCGCCAAGCCGAAAATCTTGGAGAAAGTGCGGGTAATGATCAGATTAGGAAACTCTTTCAACCACGAAACGGTATCGACGCGTTCGGCGGGCGGCAGATACTCGTTGTAGGCCTCGTCGAGGACCACGGCCACGTCAGTCGGCACGGCAGCGATAAAGTCACGCACCGCAGGATAGGGCAGGAAGTTGCCCGTCGGGTTGTTCGGGTTGGCGATCCAGACGACGCGCGTATCAGCACGGATGGCGGCCTGCATGGCGTCCAGATCGTGACCGTAATGCTTGGCCGGTGCGGCGATGCATTCCGCCCCGGTGGACAGCGTGGCGAGCGGATAGACGGCGAAAGCATGCTGAGAGAATACCGAAGAACGACCTGGCGCAAGAAACACGCGCGCCGCCAGATCGAGCACGTCGTTCGAACCGTTGCCGATGACGATCTGGTTCTGCGTCACACCCAAACGTTCGGCAAGCTTGGCAATCAGCTCGAACTGGTCGGGATAGCGCTCCAGACCGCCCATCGCCGCTTCGACCGCGACTTTGGCCTTTGGGCTCATGCCCAGCGGGTTCTCGTTGGAGGCCAGTTTGACGATCTGCTCGACCGGAATGCCCATCTCCCGCGCCAGTTGGGTGATCGGCTTGCCAGGGACATAGGGCGAAATGCCGCGGATATAGGGCAGAGCCTGTTCGGTAATGCTCATGA
>CAZAWN010000119.1:4637-9016 GCA_964488825.1 uncultured Methyloversatilis sp.
GCTTTGGGATAGGAACCGAGTTCCTTGAGGAAACCGACGCAGCCGCGCAGGTCTTCCAGGGCGGCCGCCACCTTGGCGTCCTGGCGATGGCCGTCGATGTCGACAAAAAACACATACTCCCAGCGCGAATTGCCGAAGCCACGCGCGGGGCGCGACTCGAAGCGCGACATCGACACGCTGTGCTGCTTCAGCGGCGTCAGCAGGTCATGCACGGCACCGGGTTTGTTCTGCGCCGAACAAACAAAGGACGTCTTGTCGAGTCCCGAGGGGCCAGCATCGTGGTTCGAGAGGATGACGAAGCGGGTCGTGTTGTTCGGATCGTCCTCGATATTGGCGGCAAGTACATTCAGTTCGTAGAGACGCGCTGCCGCCTCGCCGGCAATCGCGCAGGCAGCCGGATCGGCAGCCGCCATGCGCGCCGCTTCGGCATTGCTGGCGACCGGCACGCGCGACAGGTTCGGCAGGTGGCGATTGAGCCATTCGTGGCATTGCGCCAGGGACTGGGCATGGGAGTAGAGTTTGTCAACGCCGTCTAGTCCGCCCGCTTTCGACATCAGATTCTGATGGATGCGCAGATTGACTTCGCCGCAAATCATCAGAGGCGAGGTCAGCATTTGATCGAGCGTGCGTCCGACCGAACCTTCGGTCGAGTTCTCGATCGGCACTACCCCGTAATCGACCTGCCCGGATTCAACCGCACGGAACACGTCGTCGATGGTCAGGTAGGGCGTAAACGCCGGGGCGGAACCGAAGTGCTTCTTCGCCGCAGACTCGGTAAATGTGCCGGCCGGGCCGAAATAGGCGATCTTGAGAGGTTGCTCCAGCGCCAGGCAAGCCGACATCACCTCGCGGAAGATGGTGCGTACCGCACCTTCCGGCAAGGGACCGGGATTGGTTTCGGCGATGCGGCGCAGTACCTGCGCCTCGCGTTCCGGGCGATAGATGTTGCCGTGCTTGATCTCGCCAACGCGCTGCGCGAGTTTCGCCCGTTGCGACAACAGCTGCAACACCTGTGTGTCGATGGCATCGATGCCGTCGCGCAGCTTGCCCAGTTCGAGTTGTTCGGTTTTAGTTGGATCAGCCATGACGTCGTTCGAAGTCCTGGAGGAAACTCACCAGCGCCTGCACGCCTTCCAGCGGCATGGCGTTGTATATGGAGGCGCGCATGCCGCCCACCGACTTGTGGCCTTTCAACTGCAGCAGTCCGGCCGCTTTTGCGGCGGCGAGAAAGCTGTCGTTGAGCGACTCGTCCTTGAGGAAGAAGGGAACGTTCATGCGCGAGCGGAACGGTTTCTCGACCTGGGTCACGTAGAAATCCGTGGCATCCAGACAGCCGTACAGCAATTCAGCCTTGGCGATATTGCAGTGTTCGATGGCCGACAACCCGCCCTGCCGCTTGAGCCACTTGAACACCAGCCCGGCAATGTAAATGCCGTAGGTCGGCGGCGTGTTGTACATTGAGCCGTTCGCGGCCACGGTTTTGTATTCGAAGGCCGTCGGGCAAACGGGCGATGCGAGATCAAGCAGGTCGTCGCGGACGATGACGAATGTCAAACCGGCCGGGCCGATGTTTTTCTGCGCGCCACCGAAGATCAGGCCATAGCGCGATACGTCGAGCGGCCGCGAGAGGATGTTGGACGACATGTCGGCGACGACGGGAACACCCGCTTTCGTTGTTGGCAACTCCTGAAATTCGACGCCATCAATGGTCTCGTTGCTGCACAGAAACAGGTAGGCGGGGTCGTCGGAATAGTTGAAACTCGGCTCTGGCGGGACGGCAAGCCAGGGGCCGGAAGTCGCCCCGGCCGCGAGGTGCGGCATACAGTACTTCTTCGCTTCCTTGAACGACTTGGCCGACCATGAACCGGTGACGATGTAATCGGCAGTTTTCTTGTCGCCCAGCAGGTTGAGCGGAATCAGCGCGTTTTCGGCAATCGCCCCCCCTTGCATGAACAAGATCTTGTAGTTGCCCGGCACCGCCAGCAGAGCGCGGAAATCGGCTTCGGCCTCCGTGGCGATCTGGGTAAACTCCTTGCCGCGATGGCTCATCTCCATGACCGACATGCCCGAGCCTTGCCAATCGAGCATTTCCTCGGCGGCCTGGCGGAGTACCTCTTCCGGCAACACGGCCGGACCGGCACTGAAGTTGTAGGGACGCGTCATGCCGCCTCTCCTTCGTCCGCCTCTTCGGTTTCAATGACTTTCTCGATGCCGGCCAGCTTGGTGCCGTCGTCCAGATTGATGAGGCGAACCCCTTGGGCCGAACGGCCGGTTTCGCGCACCTGCTCGACCTTGCTGCGAATCAGCACGCCGCCGGTGGAGATCAGCATCACCTCGTCGGTTTCCTCGACCAAAACAGCGCCCACCACCGCACCATTGCGCTCCGAGGTACTGATGGCAATCATGCCCTTGGTGCCGCGACCGTGCTTGGTGTAATCGGCGATCGGGGTGCGCTTGCCGTAGCCGTTTTCGGTAGCAGTCAGCACATTGAGGGTTTCATCCTTGGCCACCAGCATGCAGATCACGGCCTGGCCATCTTCCAGCATCATGCCGCGCACGCCCCGCGCGTTGCGGCCCATCGGTCGCACATCATCCTCGGCAAAACGTACCGCCTTGCCGGCATCGGAGAACAGCATCACGTCGCAACTGCCGTCGGTGATCGCCACACCGATCAGGTAATCGCTCTCGTCGAGACTGGCGGCGATGATGCCGGCCTTGCGCGGATTGGCGAAATCGGTAAGCGGCGTCTTCTTGACCGTGCCCATCGCCGTGGCCATGAAAATGTAGTGGCTTTCGTCGAAAGTCGGCGTTGGCAAGACGGCAGTAATCTTCTCGCCTTCCTCCAGTGGGAAGAGATTGACGATGGGCTTGCCGCGCGAATTGCGCGTACCTTCCGGCGCTTCATAGACCTTGAGCCAATAAACCCGGCCGCGGTTCGAGAAGCAGAGGATGTAATCGTGGGTATTGGCAATGAACAGGCTGTCGACAAAATCGTCGTCCTTGATGGCCGCGGCCTGTTTGCCGCGCCCGCCGCGCTTTTGCGTGCGGTAATCGTCGAGGCTCTGGCGCTTGAAATAGCCGCCGTGCGAAAGCGTCACCACCATGTCCTCGCGGGCGATCAGATCCTCCAGATTGATATCGGCGGTCTGCAGCACGATCTCGGAGCGCCGCTTGTCGCCAAACTGGGTCTTGATGGCATTCAGTTCATCGACGATGATTTGCGTGATGCGCTCGGGACGCGCGAGGATGTCGAGCAGGTCGGTGATGATGTCCATCACCTCCTTGTATTCGGCCAGTATCTTGTCCTGTTCCAGGCCGGTCAGACGCTGCAAACGCAGTTCCAGAATCGCCTGTGCCTGCACATCAGAAAGCAGATAGCCGCGGCGTGACAGGCCAAACTCGGGTGCCAGCCCTTCGGGACGAGAGGCTTCGGCCGAAGCGCGCAGCAGCATTTCCTCAACCAGCGCGGAGCGCCAGGTACGCGCCATCAGTTCGCGCTTGGCATCGGCCGGCGTCGGCGCCGCCTTGATCAGGGCAATGATCTCATCGACATTCGACAAGGCGACGGCGAGGCCCTCCAGCACATGACCGCGATCACGCGCCTTGCGCAACTCGAAGACGGTGCGCCTCGTCACCACTTCGCGACGATGTGAGAGGAAGCACTCCAATAGCTGCTTGAGATTGAGTAACTGGGGGCGGCCATCGACCAGCGCCACCATGTTCATACCGAAGGTGTCCTGCAACTGCGTCTGCTTGAACAGGTTGTTCAGTACCACCTCGGGCACTTCGCCCTTCTTGAGTTCGATCACCAGGCGCATGCCGGATTTATCCGACTCGTCCTGAATGTGGGAGATGCCTTCGATCTTCTTCTCATTGACCAGTTCGGCGATCTTTTCCTGCAGGGTTTTCTTGTTGACCTGATAGGGCAGCTCGTCGACGACGATGGCCTGCTTACCGCTACGCTCCAAGTCCTCGAAATGGGTGCGGGCGCGCATGATGACCCGCCCGCGACCGGTCAGATAGCCCTCACGTACCCCCGAAACTCCGTAGATCAGGCCTGCAGTAGGAAAATCGGGCGCCGGGATGATCTTGATGAGTTCGTCGATTTCCAACCCTGGACTGTCGAGCAGCGCCAGGCAGGCATCGATTACTTCGTTGAGGTTGTGCGGCGGAATGTTGGTCGCCATGCCGACGGCGATGCCCGCACTGCCATTGATCAGCAGGTTGGGAATACGGGCCGGCAGGATCAGCGGTTCTTTTTCCGAACCGTCGTAGTTCGGGCCGAAATCGCAGGTTTCCTTTTCGATGTCGGCCAACAGTTCGTGACCGATGCGCGCCATGCGTACTTCGGTGTAACGCATCGCCGCCGCGTTGTCGCC
>CAZAWN010000120.1:0-1274 GCA_964488825.1 uncultured Methyloversatilis sp.
AGCTTGACGCGCGACAGGATCGGGTCTTGATGAAGGATGTCGAAAAACGCGCCGAAATGATCGACGCCATGCTGTTCCCGGCCCAGCGAAGAAGCCAGGTCGAAGCGAAAACCATCGACGTGCATCTCCTGCACCCAGT
Organism: uncultured Methyloversatilis sp.; assembly: GCA_964488825.1. GTDB lineage: Bacteria > Pseudomonadota > Gammaproteobacteria > Burkholderiales > Rhodocyclaceae > Sulfuricystis. The sequence goes on from CAZAWN010000120.1 coordinate 140, forward strand.
AGCGCAGCGAATCCATCACCAGTTGCAGTACACGCGGGTGTTCGAGGTTCAGCGTGTTGCCGCAGCCGGTGTAATCGCGGTAGTAGCGCGGGTTGTCGTGGGTCAGGCGGTAATAGACGCTGTTGTCGATGCCCTTGAAACTGAGCGTTGGCCCGAGATGGTGGCCTTCGGCAGTGTGGTTGTAGACCACGTCGAGGATCACCTCGATGCCTGCCGAATGCAGGGTCTTGACCATGGTCTTGAATTCCTTCGGCGAACGGCTGGCCGAGTAGCGCTGGTCGGGGGCGAAGAAACCGATCGAGTTGTAACCCCAGTAGTTGCGCTTACCCTGGTCGACGAGATGGCGGTCGTCGATGAAGCTGTGGGAGGGCATCAATTCCACGGAGGTGACGCCAAGCCGCTTGAGGTGGGCGAGGACCGGCGCGGTGGCCAAGCCGGCGTAGGTGCCGCGCAAGGCCGGCGGCACCTCCGGGTGCTCGATGGTGAAGCCGCGCACATGCAACTCGTAGATCACCATCTCATGGAAAGGAATGTTGGGCGAACGGTCGTCGCCCCAGGAAAACGCCGGATCGGTGACGCGGCACTTGGGCATCTGCGCGGCGTTGTCGCGGGTGTCGAAACTCAGGTCGGCCTCGGCGGCATCGACCCGGTAGCCGAAGTGCGCGTCGCTCCAGTGCAGCGGCCCGACGATATCGCGTGCATACGGGTCGATGAGCAGCTTGTTGGGATTGAAACGATGGCCATGTTGTGGATCGTAAGGTCCATATACGCGATAGCCGTACATCAAGCCGGGCCGCGCTTCGGGCAGATAGCAATGCCAGATCAGGTCGGTATGCTCGTGCAGCAGGATGCGCTGGACTTCATGGCGTCCGGAAGGATCGAACAGGCACAACTCGACCTTCTCGGCATGCTCGGAAAACAGGGCGAAATTGACGCCCTCGCCATCCCAGGTAGCGCCGCGCGGATAGGGCGCCCCTGGCCAGACGGCGGTGATCGGAAAGTGGTGGACTTGTTGCATGGCGGGGTGGCAGCGTAAGTCGGCGCGTGAGGTCGCGAGAGAGTAGCACGGCTGGCCGACGCCCGGGTCGGGAAATTCATGCAGCTTGCACCGCCTGTGCCGTCCCGCCAGCGCCGA
>CAZAWN010000120.1:1374-8936 GCA_964488825.1 uncultured Methyloversatilis sp.
CGCTTCAGGATTTTTCGGCTGTGCGCATCGAGCGCGTTGCGGTCGGGAATCAGGTAGTGAATGCCGTTGCTGTCGGCGATCAGGAGTCCCCGGGGATAGCGTTCGTTGCGCAGGCGGCGGATGTCGTCTTCGCTCTTGAGGATCAGTTCGGCGGCGCCGCGGTCAGTGTCCACCTGCCAGGTGGAGGGGGTGGCGTAGCTGCCTACCGCGACGATGTGCAGGATGGCGGGCATGAATTCGCGCTCGGCGAGTTCATCGGCGATCAGGCGGCGCGTCGCTTCCGGGAGATCATCCAGGCGATCGATCCATTGCAGTTCCTTGCCTTCGGTGGAGACGAGAGAAATACCGCGTTCCGGTGCGCTCAGGGCAAAGGCGCGCACCGGCGTGATGCCGTCGTGCGTCGTACCGTCGGCCCCGGTGTAGGTGAGCTTGCCGTGGGCGTTGCGCTGCAGTGTGAAGCTCATGCCAGAACCTCCTCGGCAAGGTGTTCGCCCAGGGGGGGCGGGGCATCGAGCTGCTTGCTTTGCGCCATGTAGAGGCGCCAGTAATGGCCCTCACGCGCCATCAGGTCATCGTGATTGCCGATCTCGACGATCTTGCCGCGATCCATGACGACAAGCCGGTCGGCGCGGCGCAGCGTCGAGAGACGGTGGGCGATGGCCAGGGTGGTGCGGCCACGAATCAGGTTGTTCAGGGCCTGCTGGATTTCAAACTCGGTTTCGGTATCGACCGCCGAGGTGGCCTCGTCGAGAATCAGGATTTTCGGGTCGATGAGCAGGGCCCGGGCGATCGAGATGCGCTGACGTTCGCCGCCGGACAGCGCCTGGCCGCGTTCGCCAACCAGCGAGTCGTAGCCGAAGGGCTGGCGCAGGATGAATTCGTGGGCGTGGGCGGCGCGTGCGGCGGCGACAATTTCTTCGCGCGTGGCACCAGGCTTGCCGTAGGCGATGTTGTCCGCGATAGTGCCGAAGAACAGGAAGGGCTCCTGCAGCACCAGGCCGATGTGCTGGCGGTAATCGGCGACGCGTACGCTGCGCAGATCGACGCCCTCGACCTTGATACCGCCTTCGGAAACATCGTAGAAGCGGCAGATCAGGTTGACCAGTGTGCTCTTGCCGGAACCGCTGTGGCCGACCAGACCGATCATTTCCCCTGGCTGAATGTCCAGATCGATGCCGCGCAGGATGGCACGGTTGCCGTAGCGGAAATGCACGTTCTCGACCTTGATGCCGCCTTGAACGGGCGGCAGGCTGACCGGATTGACGGGATCGGGTACGCTCGATACATGATCGAGAATGTCGAAGATGCGCTTGGCGCCGGCCGCCGCTTTTTGCGTGTGCGAGACGATGCGGCTCATCGAATCCATGCGGGTGTAAAAACGCGAGATGTAGGCGAGGAAGGCGGTGAGCACGCCGACGGTAATCGAGTCCTGGGTAATCAGCCAGATGCCGAATACCCAGACGACCAGCACGCCGACTTCGGTCAGCAGGCCGACGGTCGGCGCGAATAGCGACCAGACGCGGTTAAGGCGGTCATTGACGTAAAGATTATGCTTGTTTGCATCCCTGAAGCGCTCCGCCTCGCGGGATTCCTGCGCAAAGGCTTTGACAACGCGGATGCCGGGAATTGTGTCGGCCAGAACGCTGGTGACCTCAGCCCAGACGCGATCGATCTGCTCAAAGCCGGTACGCAGCCGGTCGCGCACGATATGGATCAGCCAGGCAATGATCGGCAGCGGTACCAGCGTGACGAGGGCCAGCCAGGGGTTGATGGTGAACAGGATGACGGCCGTCATGGCGATCATCAGCACGTCGGTGGCGAAGTCGAGCAAGTGGAGGGAGAGAAAAACGTTCAAGCGGTCGGTCTCGGTGCCGATCCGCGCCAACAGGTCGCCGGTGCGCTTGCCGCCGAAATATTCAAGAGATAACTTTAATAAATGCTCATAAGTTGTTGTTCTTAAATCTGCACCTATGCGCTCCGATACCAGTGCCAAGAGGTAGGTACGCGCCCAGCCCAGCCCCCAGGCGAGGAGGGCAGCGCTAAACAGTCCGCCCAGCAACCAGCTTACCTTGGTCCAGTCGACCGGCTGGCCGTTCTGGTAAGGGATCAGCACATCGTCCATCAGCGGCATGGTCAGGTAGGGCGGCACCAGCGTCGCGGCCGTGGCGGCGAGCGTGAGCAGGAAGCCGGCCAGCAACATGCCTTTGTAGGGTTTGGCGAAGCGCCAGATGCGCAGCAGCGTCCAGGTGGAGGGGGGCGTATGCAACTCGCGAACGCAGTTCGGGCAGTCTTCCTCCTCGGGTGGAATTGGCCCCTGACAGATCGGACACGTGGCGGCTACGGCTGGCGGCGGGGGCAGGCCGCTGACCAGGCAGTCACGCTGGCGGTTGAAGGCGCGTTCGAAGCGCAGCGCGGCCGGATTGCGGGACAGGGTGTAACGCCAGCGCGCCAGCAGGCCGGTGCTATCGAACAGTTCCAGCGTGCCGATGCCGGCATGGTCGTGGTGAGCCAGGTTCAGATCGGCGCGCAGTAACCAGGACTGATCGCCAAAGCGGATCTGCGAGGCATCCAGGTTGATAATTCCAGGACGGAAGTCGAGTTGGTCGTCGAGGTCGATTTCCAGTGTTGCGAGGATGCTTTCGTTACCTGTTGCAGGCATGGCTTGGAGTAAAGTGTTGGGGGCTGTGGCAGCGTGCAGTTGGGTCATTTTCGGCCGGATATTCGGACGCAATGATACGGTGTGCCGTCATGTCAGCGCCGACTTTTATTTTTTTGTGATGTGTCAGCTTGCAAGCTAATTGGACGTTATTGCGACCTGACGTTTTCAACCACTGGTAAGCAGATGAAATCCATCGAATTCCTCAAGATTGTGCATTTGCGTGGTCCCAGCATGTGGACCTATCGTCCGGTACTCGAAGCCTGGGTCGATATCGGCGAACTGGAGGATTGCCCCTCCAACACCATTCCCGGCTTTTATGAACGTTTGTCGAACTGGCTGCCTTCGCTGATCGAGCATCGCTGCAGCTACGAGGAGCGCGGCGGTTTTCTGCGCCGTGTGCAGGAAGGCACCTGGCCGGGTCATATTCTCGAACACGTCACGCTTGAATTGCAAAACCTCGCCGGCATGCCCGGCGGATTCGGCAAGGCGCGCGAAATGGAGAAGCGCGGCGTATATAAAGTGGTGGTGCGCGCCTGGCATGCGGATATCACCCGCGCGGCCTTGTACGCCGGCCGCGATCTGGTGATGGCGGCCATCGAGGATCGCCCCTACGATGTGGCCGGGAAGATCGAGGAACTCAAGGAGATGGTGGACGACCTGCTGCTCGGCCCGAGTACCGCGGCTATTGTCGACGCCGCCGACGACCGCGACATTCCGGCGATCCGCCTGACCAACGCCAACCTCGTCCAGCTTGGCTACGGGTCGCGCCAGCGGCGCATCTGGACGGCGGAAACCGACCGCACCAGCGCCATCGGCGAAAGCATTTCGCGCGACAAGGACCTGACCAAGGAACTGATCGGCGCCTGCGGCGTGCCGGTGCCCGAAGGCCGCATGGTCGAGAGCGCTGCGGATGCCTGGGAAGCGGCACAGGAGATTGGCCTGCCGGTGTGCATCAAGCCTTACGATGGCAACCACGGCCGCGGCGTGTTTATCGACCTGACGACCCAGGAGGAAGTGGAAACCGCCTTTGGCGTGGCGCTTGACGAAGGCAGCGGTGTGATGGTCGAACGCTCGCTGCCGGGTGTCGAGCATCGCCTGCTGGTGGTCGGCGGCAAGCTGGCGGCAGCCAACAAGGGCGATATGGTCGCGGTGACCGGCGACGGCGTCTCGACCATCCAGCAACTCATCGACGCGCAGATCAACAACGATCCGCGCCGCGGCACGACCGAGGAACATCCGCTCAATTTCATCCGCATCGACACCTCGGCCCAGCTTGAACTGGCGCGCCATGGTTATAGCGGCGCTTCGGTTCCGCCGGTGGGCAAGGAGGTCATCATCCAGCGCGCCGGCAACCATGCCTTCGACGTGACCGATGCGGTGCATCCCGAGACGGCACGGCTGGCCTGCCTGGCGGCGAAAATTGTCGGTCTTGACATCGCCGGTATCGATCTGGTCTGCAACGACATCGCAAAACCCCTGGTCGAACAGAAAGGCGCCATCGTCGAGGTCAATGCCGGCCCCAGCCTGCTGATGCATATCAAACCGGCCGTCGGCACGCCGCGCCCGGTCGGCAAGGCGATCATCGACCACCTGTTCCCTGATAACGATACCGGGCGTGTTCCCGTCGTTGGCGTCACCGGCAGCCGCGATACTGCCATGGTCGCGCAGATCGTCTCCAGCCTGCTGATGTTCAACAATAAATTTACTGGTCTGGCGTGCGCGCACGGCCTCTTTCTGAATGGCCGTGCCATCGAAACAGGTGACTGCACCCGCTGGGAGTGCGGCCAACGGCTGTTGAAGAACCGCAATGTCGAAGCCATCGTTATCGAGAACCCGCCGGCCACCATGGCCGGTGAGGGGCTGCCCTACGACCGCTGCCAGGTCGGGGTGATGACGACGCTGGATAACGCCGCGCTGATGCCCGAACATGGCATCGAGAACAGCGATCAACTCTACAAGGTGATGCGCACCCAGCTCGATGTCGTCCTCCAAGGGGGAGCCTCGGTGCTCAACGCCGACGACCCGACCCTGGTCGAGATGGCTGCTTACTCCGATGGCGAGGTCATCTATTTTGGCGCCGATGCCGCTGCGCCGTTGATCGTCGATCATCGCAAGAACGGTGGACGCGCCGTGGTCTTGCGCGACGGCATGATCGTTCTCGCCGCCGCCTCGATGGAGGCGCCCTTGCTCGAAACGGCCGCCGTGCCCTTGCTGCACGCTTCCCAGGATCATTTGCCCGGCATTCTCGCTGCCCTGGGCGCCGGCTGGGCGCTCGGCCTGTCGCCCGACATGCTGCGCGCCGGTATTGCAACTTATCGCCCCGAATCCGCTGACTGAATATGGAAATCTCCCGCATCCGGGCCCTGCGCGGCCCCAATCTCTGGTCCCGCCATACCTCCATTCAGGCGCTGGTGCAATGCGACGACAACGAACGCGCCTTCAGCCGCATGCCCGGTTTCGAAGCGCGCATTCGTGCCCGTTTCCCCCTCATCGGGCCGATGCGTCCGATCGGCTATGAGGGGGAACTGGCCATTGCCCATGCCTTGCAATACGCTGCCCTCAACCTGCAGGCGCAAGCCGGCTGTCCGGTAACCTTCAGCCGCAGCGCACCAACGAACGAGCCCGGCCTGTATCAGATCATCTTCGAATACACCGAGGAAGCCGTTGGTCGCCTGGCCATCGATCTGGCCCAAAAGCTGTGCATCGCCGCGCGCGACGACCAGCCCTTCGATCTTGACGCTGCCCTGAAGGCCCTCCGTGATCTTGATGAGGACGAACGTCTCGGGCCTTCGACCGGCAGTATCGTCAAAGCAGCGATTGACCGCGATATCCCCTATCGTCGGTTGACGCGCGGCAGCCTTGTTCAGTTCGGCTGGGGCAGCAAGCAGCGCCGCATCCAGGCCGCCGAGATCGACAGCACCTCGGCAATTGCCGAGTCCATCGCCCAGGACAAGGACCTGACCAAGGAACTGCTGCGCGCCGCCGGTGTGCCGGTGCCGGTCGGCAAGGTCGTCGACAACGTCGAAGATGGCTGGAAAGCGGCCATGGAGATCGGCTTGCCCGTCGTGACCAAGCCGTTCGATGGCAACCAGGGCAAGGGGGTAACGGTCGGGATTAGCCAGCGCGACCATTTCGACATCGTCTTCGCCGTGGCGCAGGAATACAGCCGTCACGTCATCGTCGAGAAGTTCATCATGGGCGACGATTTCCGCATGCTGGTGGTGGGTGACAAACTGATCGCCGCAGCACGGCGCGAGCCGCCGCATGTCATTGGCGATGGCGTGCATACCGTGCGCGAACTGGTCGATATCGTGAACCAGGACCCACGCCGTGGCGAGGGACATGCCACCTCGCTGACCAAGATTCGCTTCGACAATATTGCCCACTCACGTCTGGCAGTACAGGGTTACACGGCCGATTCGGTGCTGCCCCGGGGAGCCCGTGCGGTGTTGCGCAACAACGCCAACCTGTCTACCGGAGGCACGGCGACTGATGTCACCGATGATGTCCACCCCGAAGTAGCGGCGCGCGTCGTCGCGGCAGCGAAAATGATCGGCATCGACATTGCCGGCGTCGATGTCGTCTGCCAAAACGTCGGCCGACCGCTCGAAGAGCAGGGCGGCGGCATGGTCGAAGTGAATGCGGCTCCCGGCTTGCGCATGCACCTCGATCCCTCCTACGGCAAGGGTCGCGATGTCGGCAAGGCAGTCATCGAAACCATGTTTGGCCCGTCCGAAAATGGCCGCATTCCGGTCGTCGCCGTGTCCGGCACGAATGGCAAGACGACGACGGTACGCCTGATCGCTCACCTGATCCACCAAACCGGCAAGCGCATGGGCATGACGACCACCGACGGCGTGTATGTCGAAGGCCGTCTGATCGACACGGGCGACTGCAGTGGGCCGAAGAGTGCGAAAAACGTCCTGCTGCATCCCGAGGTCGATGCGGCAGTGTTTGAAACCGCCCGTGGCGGCATATTGCGTGAGGGTCTGGGGTTTGATCGTTGCGACGTTGCGGTGGTGACCAACCTCGGCGTGGGCGACCATTTGGGCCTCAACTTCATCACCACGACGGAAGAACTGGCCGTAGTGAAACGCGTGGTGGCCCAGAATACGGGGAACCACGGCACGGCGGTATTGAATGCGGCTGATCCGAACGTAGCAAAAATGGCGGCTGTCTGCCCCGGACATGTCATTCTGTTTGCCGCCGATGTGCAACTTTCGGCACTGGTGATGCACAAGGTCAAAGGCAAGCGCGTCATCTACCGCGACGGCAATGCGCTAGTTGCAGTTGAAGGGGCGGTCGAGGAACGTATCGACTTGAGCGGTATTCCGCTAACGCACAATGGCGCCATCGCCTTTCAGGTCGACAATGCAATGGCCTCCATCGGAGCCGCCTGGGCGCTGGGCATCCCCTGGAATACCATCCGCGTTGGTTTGGCTTCCTTCATCAACGATGCCGCCACCGCGCCGGGACGCTTCAACGTCTTTGATTACAAAGGCGCCACCTTGATCGCCGACTACGGTCATAACCCGGACGCCATCGAGGCACTGGTCAAAGCCGTCGATGCCATCCCTGCTCAAAAGCGCTGGGTCGTCATCAGTGCCGCCGGCGACCGGCGCGACGAAGATATCGTTCGTCAGACCGAACTGCTTGGCGAGGCCTTCGATGGCGTTGTGCTCTACCAGGATGCCTGCCAGCGCGGCCGGGCCGATGGCGAAGTGCTGGCCCTGCTGAGAAAAGGCCTCGCCCATACCAAACGGGCGCAACTGATCGAGGAAATCCGCGGCGAATTTCTTGCCATTGATACCGGTCTGGCGAAACTGCAAACGGGCGACCTTTGCCTGATCCTTGTCGATCAGGTCGAGGAGGCGCTGGCGCACATCGCCCGACGGGTAGCGGA
>CAZAWN010000121.1:0-6207 GCA_964488825.1 uncultured Methyloversatilis sp.
TAGGGCAGGTCGCGGGTGTCGTGGATCAGTTCCGCCGCGCCGCAAACAGGACATTTCATGGTCATAGCTCCTTGAAGGACACGATCAGCACGTCATCCATAACCGTCAGTTTCAGGTATACGTCGCCCGCCTGTGTGCTGGGGCGGTACACGTCCTGCCACACCGTGTGATCGGCATGGGTGGTCATGCTCTTGTAGAAGTCCGTTGGCGTGAGTGTCATCACCACGTTCAACATGTCGGAGAGTTCCAATCCCAACGCGGTGGCTCCAAGCCGGGCTGAATGGGTTGCACGGACTTTGCCGGCTGCCACAAAGGCTTTGACCACGGGCAGCTTGCAATGTGGGGTTGGTTTCTCCATTGGTGTATTCTAACCTAGTTGGTTTGTTGGCAAGTTGGTTAGTTGCGGAATATTCAGCGGTTCCGGCCCACCGTACGACTTCTTCCGATTTCTGAAGCGCCCCCAACCTCAACTGCGGAAAACTTCCCTCAGGGCGGCGATCAGATAGGTGTGATCGAGGCAGCCGGCGCTCTCGCGCGCGCTGTGCATCGCCCACATCGGCGAGCCGACATCGACAGTAGCGATGCCCAGACGGGCGGCGACGAGTGGACCGACGGTGCTACCGCAGCCGAGATTGCTGCGGTGCGCGTACTGCTGGTAGGGCACGCCGGCTTTCTCGCAGCAGGCCATGAAGCGGGCGGCGGTCTCGGCGCCGGTGGCATAGCGCTGGTTGACGTTGGTCTTGATGGCCGGGCCGCCGTTGATCAGCAATTTGTGGCCGGGTTCGTAGGCGGCCGGGAAATTGGGCTGGTAGGCGTGCGCCATGTCGGCGCTGACGAAAAAACTGTTGGCCAGCGTGCGCCGGCGGTCTTCTTCGTCGAGTCCCTGCAGGGCAAAGAGGCGGGTCAGGACATCAACGACGAAGCTGCCGCTCGCCCCGGTGGCACTTTCGCTACCGACTTCCTCGTGGTCGAAGAAGGCGGCGACACAGGTTGATTCCGGTTGCTCGACTGCCATCAGGGCGGCCAATCCGGCGTGACACGAAGCGAGATTGTCCAGTTGGCTGTCGGCCACAAACTCCTGTGCCGCGCCCCAGAGGCAGCCGGGCTGGACATCGTAGGCCGCCAACTCCCAGGTTATCAGATCGGTGGCGGCGCACTCGGCGGCGGCGGCGAGCAGGGCGCGCAGGCGTGTTTCGGGGTCTTCGCCTGACGCCAGCGTGCCGAGAATCAGCGGCAATTCGTTTTGCTTGTCGAACTTCAGGCCCTGCTCATTAACCTCGCGGTTCATGTGAATCGCCAGATTGGGTAGCCGCAGCAGCGGCTGATCGAAACGCAGCAGGCGCGTTTGCGGTCCTGTCGCCGTCCGTACAACCAGGCGGCCGGCCAGGCTCAGATCGCGATCGGCGAAAGTCGCCAGAATCGGGCCACCATAGACCTCGACGCCGAGGCGCAGCAAACCGTCGCCGCCCTGCGCGGGGCGCGGCTTGAGGCGCAAGCCGGGCGAATCGGTATGGGCACCGACGATGCGCAAGCCGGCCTCGGCCAGGGGACGCTGGCCAAGTGCAAAGGCGATCAGCGCCGACCCGCCGCGTACCACGTAATAACGCCCCCCTGGAGTTGTCTGCCAGCGATCGCTTTCATCCAGTCGGCGAAAACCCTGCGCGGCAAGACGCTGTTCAAGCGTTGTCACCGCATGCCATGGGCTCGGACTGGCATCGATGAAACCGATCAGTTCGCGGGCGAAGGTACGATCCGGGTGAGGTGGAGGCATGGCAATGGCGTAGTGAGTCTGGACGCTCAGGCAGCTTCGAGTTCCACGACCTCGATCACGGTAGTCGCCTCGAACAGCATGCGGACATGACCGTCGTCTTGCTGGACGTGCAGCCAGTGGCTATGGCCGCCGGGCAGGATTCTGGTGACAACCCCGGAACCCGAAAGCGGTCCTTCGGGCGTCAGGGTGAGGTAGCGGACATGGTCGTTCAGTTGAAATGCAGACATGGTGTCTCCCGATCAGCGAAATTCCACAGGCAATTTAGGCCGCGAGTGGCCCGTGCGGAACGCCAAACAACCGGATGAAGTCCCGTTTGTTTCCCGGATTCGGTTCCATCTGTGGGAAGATAGCGGCCTGCCCTGATCCATCTTATGTCGGAGTGAGTCATGCTTTCAGTTGTTATTGCCTTGATTTTGTTGGCAGTTGCCGTCGGCGCCATCTATCTGTTGCTGAAGAGCATGGGCGAAGAAGGTGTCGAGGTGGCTGCACCGGGTAGTTGCAAAAGTGGGCGCTGCGGGGTGCGCTGCGCTCCCGCGTCATCCGCGCGCGACGCATCGGAGGAAGCTGCGGAGAACGACGGCGCCGAGGAGGCGCAGCGCAAGATCGGGGGCTAGTGCCGTCGCACCAGCGCCGACTTACCTAAAAAAACGCCGGCACGAGGCCGGCGAGAGAAGTAAATGAGCCCACCCTGAGAACAGTTGGCCGAACATTTCGATAATACCCCCGGCTTGCTCGTCTCCTTAACCTTCAATACTTGACCTGTCCTTGTCTATGAAACCTCTCCTTGCGCGACGGTTAAGTCCTGAACTGATGATCTTCGGCGTGGCGATTTTTCTCACTGCGTTCGCGAATTTCACTTTTTTCGGTCGTGTACTGCAGACCTTTCCGCTTGCCACCCATGCTCTGCCCGTCGCCTCGCTGGCTCTAGCGCTGGTGGCCGTGCAGGTGCTGCTGCTCGGCGTGCTGGCCATCGGCCGCGCCACCAAAGGGGTGCTGATCATCATGTTGTCCGTGTCGGCTCTGGCCGCGTATTTCGTGGACAGTTTCGGCATCACCATCAACAGCGAAATGCTGGAAAACGTCCTCCAGACCAACCCGCATGAAGCCCTCGACCTGCTGACCGGAAAATTACTGATCTATTTGATCGCTCTCGGCCTGCTCCCTTCGCTCGTGCTGGGCCGCCTTCAGCTTGCGCCGCGCAGCGCCGGGCGCGCCCTGCTGGCGCGGCTGCTCCTGCTGTTCGCAGCACTCGCGGTACTGGTCGGCTGCTTTCTCGCCTTTGGCAGTTTCTACATCACCTTCGGCCGCGAACACAAATCGCTGCGCAGCGGCATCAACCCGGGCTATCCGGTCTACTCCATGGTCCAGCTCGCGCGCAAACATTGGCGCGCGAAGAACGACGGCCCACCCGCGGCGATCGGCGTCGATGCACGCATTCCGCCGCACGAAGACCGCGAACTGGTCATCCTGGTGGTTGGCGAAACCGCGCGTGCGGACCATTTCTCGCTCAACGGCTACGCACGCGACACCAATCCGGAACTGGCCAGGGAAAATGTCATCAGCCTCGACGGTTTTCTTGCCTGCGGCACCTCGACGGCGGTCTCGGTGCCGTGCATGTTCTCGCTCGCCGGCAGTCGCGGCGAGGACGTCCGTCGCGAAAACCTGCTCGATGTCATGCAGCGCGCTGGCGTACATGTGCTGTGGCGCGATAACAATTCCGACTCGAAAGGCGTTGCGTTGCGCATTCCCTACGAAAACTTTCAATCGTCCGACCTCAATCCGGTGTGCGACACGGAATGCCGCGATGTCGGCATGCTCGCCGGCCTGCAAGAAATCATCGACGCACGCCCTAAGGGGGACATCCTGATCGTGCTGCACCAGATGGGCAATCACGGGCCAGCCTATTACAAGCGCTATCCGGCCGAATTCGAGACGTTCAAGCCGGCCTGCCGCAACAACGACCTGAGCCAGTGCAGCCAGCAGGAAATCGTCAATGCCTACGACAATGCCTTGCGCTATACCGACCATTTCCTGGCGCAGGCGATCTCACTGCTCAAACGCAACGACAAGAAGTTCGAGACGGCGCTGTTCTACGTCAGCGACCATGGCGAATCGCTCGGCGAGAGCGGAATCTTCCTGCACGGCATGCCAAAAGCCATCGCGCCGAACGCCCAGTTGCATGTCCCGGCCATTCTCTGGTTCGGCGAGAATTTCGATGAAATCGACCGGGCCGCGCTGGCGAAAAAACGTTCGTTGCCTTTCACCCACGACAATCTGTTCCACACCCTGCTGGGTTTCATGGAAATCGAAACCGGGATCTATCGCCCGGAAATGGACATTCTCACCGGCGCGCGTTTACCCGACCGGGATTGAGGCTGGGGGTGCCCCATCAGATTTGCAGTCAGGTTTGTTGTTTCTGCCAGCGCCGAAAAAAAACGCCGGCACGGGGCCGGCGAGAGAAGTAAAGGAGAGATTGTCTGCGTCGATCAGAACTTCACGTTCACGCCTGCGTAGATTGAGCGGCCCATACCGGGAACGGCGGTGCCCCATTGCGGGTAGTTCGGCAGGGCCGGGTTGGACATGGTCGTACCCTGACCGGTGTAGGCGCCGCCGAGCGGCAGGTAGTACTTCTTGTCGAACAGGTTTTCGATGCCAAAATCGACGCGCGCCTGCTTCCACGAATAGCTGGTTCGCAGATTGACAAGGTTGTAGCTCGGCGTCTTGATCTCGTTGCGAACGTCCGAGACGTTGTTCTTCGCCTTGACCATCACAAGTTCGAGCGCATTGTCCCAGCCGCCGAGCTTGTGGGTCAGCGTCAGCTTGGCGTTGAGCGGCATGATGTTGTAAAGATCGTCGCCAGTATCGCGATTCTTGCCGTTGACGTAGTTAAGCAATCCTTTCAGGCCGAATTCGCCAAAGCCGGTCTTGCCCAGCGGCATCTTGCCGGATAGGTCGACGCCGTAAAGTCGTGCTGCATGATTGGCGTAGCGCAAAACAGTAAAGCGATCAGCCAGTAAAGGTGTTTGCGGGGCGTTCGTCGTGGCGCTCCACTGTACGGCATCGATATAGTCGGTAACGCGGGTGTAGAACGGTGTCGCCTTGAATTCCCAGTCGCGGTTGGCAGAGTGCCAGTCGAATGTGGCTGAAAGGGTGTGCGCTTTTTCCTGCTTCAGGTCGAGGTTGCCGACATAACCGTTGCCGTCGCCGACGAAGTTGTTCATTAGCGCCGCCATCTGCCATGTCGACCAAGGGTAAACCTCGTAGAGCCCCGGAGAACGTACTTTTCGAGCAAAGCCGAACTCGACATCAAGGTTGGCGTCGCGGGTGTATTTCGCCAGCACGGAGAAGTCCCAGTTGTTGTCGCTGCGCGCATGGTTACGGGCATTGAAAGCATCGCCGTCGCGCATCTGGAAGTTCATCATCGGTGCCATGCCATTGGTGGCGGGGTTGTAGCCGCGTGCATTACCGGCATCCATCTTGACGCGCTCGTAACGTATGCCAGCGAGTGTCATCCACTGCGGGCTGAAGCGCTTTTCCCATTCGCCGAATAGGGCGGTCCTGTCGCGTTCGCCGTCGCGGATATTCCAGAATGTTCCCGGCCACATGCCACCGCCAGAAGGCGGCCACCAGTCGTCCAGATGAAAACGATGCAGCTCGGCCCCGACGCGCAGCAGATCGCTTTGGGACAGGAGCACATCCGCCTTCACGCTTGCCCCGGTGGTTTTACTTTGGGTGTACATCGGCATTCCTGCCGCGCAGGTGGGGCTGAGCGGCGAGCACGGGCTGCCGTTGAGCGCGGTGGGGCCGCCCGAACCGGTTGGTGGCGCGCCGTTGCCGTACCAGTAACGCTTGTCCGCCCCAAAATCCATGAAGTGATCGACGCTCTCATGGTAGGCGCGCGCTTCCAGCTTGCCCCAGTCGAATTGACCCAGATAGCGCAGATTCAGGCGTTTCTGCTGGTTGTCGAGCATGTCCATGCGCTGGTTCGGATAGAGCTGGTAGGGCAAATCCTGATAGCCAAGCTTAGCCTCGACGAGGTGGTTGCCACCCTTGAAAGCCAGCCCCAGGGTGTGGTTGCGGGTTTCGTACGCGGTTGAGCCGACTTCGTCGTGCGCGAGCGTATGCCCGATTCGGCCGGTGAAGTCGTAATTCTTGAAGTTGCCGCCGGCCTTGTAATTGCCGGATTCGGCGGTAGCGCCGGTGTAGGAGATATTGAACGATTCGGTGGCGTAGGTAGCCGCGAGATTGGCGCCCTTGGCATGACCGTTGCTGCGGTAGAACGCACCCGCCTCGCCCTTGAAGAGGCTGCCCTGGCCGGGTGCGGCGAATTCCGGCGCGCGCGTTTCGGCGATGATCGTGCCGCCGATCGAATCGCCGCCGACGCTCACCGGGGTAATTCCGGCGTACACCTTGAGGGCGGCGACGTTGGTCGGGTC
>CAZAWN010000121.1:6307-8864 GCA_964488825.1 uncultured Methyloversatilis sp.
ACCCTGCGGCATGATGTCGCAGGCATGCGGGTTTCAGCGGGTTGTTTGATGCAGATTATGTGCCGTCGCGCCAGCGCCGACTCTTACAGGGAAGGCTCCGAGACGAAGCCAATCCTGACCAGTCCGGCCTTGGCGGCTGCCGCCATCACCTGCGCTACTTTCTCGTAATGCGCCAGCCGGTCCGCGCGGATATGCACCTCGGGCTGCGGTTGCTTCTGCGCTTCCGCTGCAAAGCGGGCGGGCAAGTCGGCAAGTCCGACCGCCGCGCCGTTCCAGAACAGGTTGCCATCTTCGCGGATGCCGAATTCAATATGTTCGGGCTTGGTCAGATTGACGTTCGACGATGCCTTCGGCAGATCGATTTTGACCGCATGGGTGAGCAGCGGGGCGGTGACGATAAAGATCACCAGCAGCACCAGCATCACATCCACCAGAGGCACTACGTTCATGTCCGCCATCGGCGCGCCGTGGCGGCGGCGCGAAATATCAGCGTTGGCCATTGTGCACCGTCAGCAGTACGTAGAGATCGTGGGCGAAGGACTCCAGTCGTGCCAGCCACACGCGGTTCCTCCGGTTGAACGCGTTGTAAGCCAGCACGGCAGGAATCGCCACCGCCAGCCCCAGCGCTGTCATGATCAGCGCTTCGCCGACCGGCCCGGCGACCTTGTCGAGCGTGCCCTGGCCGCTCATGCCGATCTGCACCAACGCATGGTAGATACCCCACACTGTGCCGAACAAGCCAATGTACGGTGCGGCTGAACCCGCCGAAGCCAGCACCGTCAGGCCATGTTCCGCTGCCGCGGCTTCTTGATCGACCGCGTTATTCAGTGAGCGCGTCATATATTCCCCCAGCCCTCCCGCCGCAGCGAGATTCTTCTCGCCCCCGTTGGCCTGCGCCTTCAGTGCCACATCGACCAGCACGGCGAACGCATGGTCAGACTCTCCCGGCAGCATCGTCTGCACTTCGTCCAGCGAACGCGCCTGCCAGAAGCGCGACACAAAAGCGGTGGCGCGGCGCTGAGCCAGCCAGTTGGCCAGCGCGCGCGTAACGATCAGGTACCAACTCGCCACCGAGAGCAACAGCAGCACGACCAGCACGGTCTTGCCGACGCCGTCGGCCTGGGTGAGAAAGTGGGCGAAGCCCAGACCTTCCATGGCGGTTTGTTTCATACGATCAGCTTCCTTGTAAGACGAATTTGAAGGGTTGCAAAGCGACGGCGCGCACCGGCCGACCATCGCGCTGGGCCGCCGTACAGCGCCAGGAATGTACGGCGCTCAGGGCGGCCTCGTCGAGACGGGGATGGCCGCTGCTGATTTGGACCCGGGCCTGGGCAACCAGACCCGTTTCTTCGAGTTCGACATGCAGCACGACCGTGCCTTCCTCACCGATGCGGCGCGATGCAGGGGGATAGTGAGGCGGGGTGCGTTCCGGGCAGGCGACGGATAGCTCGCCGCCGAGAGAAACCGGCTCCCCCAGCTTGGGCGGTGCGGTAGGTGCCGGCGGTGCAGCGGGCGCCTCGATGATCGGTACAAGCTTGGGCGGGGGCGGCGGCGCGACGTAATCCGTGGGCGCGACGACCGGTACCTCGGCAACGAGTTGGCGCGGCTGGGGTTTCTCGATTGGCTTCGGCTTCGGCAAAGGGGGCTTTGGCGCTTCCTTTTTCTCTGGTACCGGTGGAGCGATGAAGTCGACGAAAAGCGTCATTGCTTCCTGTGGGCCAGGGATTAGTCGGTGCTGCCACAGGCCCCAGAGGGCGGCAGCGTGCAAAGTGAGGACGATCACGAGCCCAGCGACTGGCTCGGTCAAGAGTGGACGGGGCATGAAGAATATGCGGAAGAGAGCAAAGCGGCGAATCTAACCGCAAGGTGGCGGGGCGGAATGCGACATCTTGTCGCAGGCTCGGCCCGAAGAGGCTGTGCTGACTTTTCAGTGCGACTCAGCGGCCTTGGAAGCGCCCTCGATGAGGGTGTCCGACAGGTAGTAGCCGGCACGCTTCAAATCCAGCAGAGTGGAACGCAGATCGTTTAGCAGCCCGCGTCGCTGGGCTTCCACCAGCAGCCCGGAAAGGGGAATTTTCTCCGGTCACGCCGACTTTCAGCCGACCAACTTGACCATCACCAGAAAGTAGCGCAGCCCCTGCCAGAACGTCGAGATGCCGAGCGCGATGACGAACAGCGCGGCGCCCTTGAGTAGCCAGCCGCGAAGTTTCGCGCCGAGCTTGCCGAACAGCACGGAGGCGGAGAGCATCGCTGGCAGGGTGCCGGCGCCGAAGGCGAGCATCAGCAGCATGCCTTCGAGAGGCGAGGGTGCGGTGGTGGCCTGTACCGCCATCGCCATGGTCATCGAGCAGGGCATCAGGCCGTTGATGGCGCCGCCGATCAGCGCGCCGATGATCGGGCCTTTCTGCGTGGCGGTCATGAATTGCTTGCGCAGCCAGGCGAGCGGCGCGAAGCCGTAGGCATTGCGGATCGGTGAGAGGCCGAGCAAGTCGAAGCCAAGCACGATGATGACGAGGCCGGCGACGATTTGCAGAATGCCCTGCGCGAGGCCCAGGCG
>CAZAWN010000122.1:0-8784 GCA_964488825.1 uncultured Methyloversatilis sp.
CTCCTCTTGCATCGTACCGACAGGCGTCTGCCCCCATGAAACTATCCAAAACCTCCCTGATCCTTCTTGTCTTGGTACTTGCTTCGCTTCTCACCGAGCATTTTCTGATGCTCAATCACGAATCCGGGGTGCTGCACGAATCAATTACCGAAACCACGCAATCGGGCAACGCCACGGCGACACAGCTGTTCGTGAATTCCGTCTATCCGGCGCTGGCAGTGCATCTCAAACTTGAAAACCAGGCCGGTGGAGAAGCTCCCAAAGGCTTGTCGGGCGCTGCCTTGACGGAAACCGACCGCGTCATCCGCAATTTCATGTTCGGCACCGACATCCTGAAGGTGAAACTGTACGACCGTACCGGCCTGACAGTGTATTCAACCGAGAATGCACAAATCGGCCAGGATCAGAGCAAGAACCCCTCCTTCCAGTCTGCCTTGAGTGGCGCTTTGGGCAGCCAGATCACGCACCGCGGCAAGTTTTCCGCTATCGACGGTGAGGTGTTCAACAAGGATCTGGTGGCCAGCTACATCCCCATCCGCAACAAGCAAGACCTCATCATCGGGGTTGCCGAAATCTATACTGATCGCACCCCCCTCATCGCAAAATCAGCGGCCCGACGCGAGAAAACCCGGGCAATCCTGATCCTCGGCGGAGTCGTGCAGACGCTGCTGGTCTTGGCACTGGTCTGGAGTGTTTTCGCTTCACGGAACATTCCACGGGGCGAAATCGCCGACGGCGACGCATGAATCAGTACCTGCGATCCGCCCCTGCAAACAGCACCCCGGTAAAGGGACTGCCAGGCGGCTTGGTCGTTATTCTGGCTGTGGGAGCGGCGCTGTTCGCGGCGATGATTTTGCTCATTGAACACCATAACGCCCGCCTCTTCGAGGAAACCGCCCTGCGCAAAGTGGGTCATGCGTATGCCGAAACCATCCAGACCGCCCGCGACTATTACGCTGGCGTGATTCTGAACCAGCTCCACGGCGCGGACGTTGTCGTCACGCACGACTATGCCGGGCGCGAGAAAGCCATCCCCATACCAACCACGCTGACCATCGACTTGCTGCAAAGGCTCAGCAATCGTGACAGTCAGGCCACCATGCGCCTCAGCAGCCCTTGGCCTTTTCCCTGGCGCGAGTGGCGCGAGCCGACCGATTTTGATCGTGCCGCAATCGAGCATTTCGAAACCACCAGCGACCGAACGTTCTGGCGCATGACAGAGCGCGAGTGACGCCGCCTATTCGAATATGCCGTGCCGGTGCTGATGAACGAGAACTGCGTCAACTGTCACAACCACCACCCCGATTCACCGCGCCACGATTGGAAAATCGGCGATGTGCGCGGCATTCAGGCGATCTCCCTGCAACCGGAATTGCTCGGCACGGATAACTTCGCGCAGCGGATTTACCTGATCGTGGCTTTGCTGGTGTTTTTCTCCTTCACCATTGCGGCGATACTTTGGCTGATCCAGCGCAATAATCAGGCCATCGGCATTATCTTGCGCGACAAAAAACGCTTGGCCAGCGCGCTTGAGCAGGCCGATGTGGCTAATCGGGCGAAAAGCGCATTCCTGGCCAACATGAGCCACGAAATCAGAACGCCGATGAATGGGGTGCTCGGCATGTCCGAATTGGCGCTCCATTCCCAGGAAGAGGGCGAGCGCAAGGAATACCTGCGGCTGGTCAAAAGCTCCGCGGAGGCCCTGCTCGTCATCCTCAACGACATTCTCGATCTATCCAAGATCGAGTCCGGCAAGCTGGTCATCGAGCGACACCGTTTTCCCTTGCGACAGATGCTGGGCGACCTGATCGAACTGATGCGTCCCCAGGCGACCTCAAAAGGATTGCGGCTGGACTACGCCATCGCTGATAACGTGCCTGCACAACTGCTTGGCGATCCAACACGACTACGACAGGTTCTTTTCAACCTGATCGGCAACGCCATTAAATTCACCGAGTCCGGCGCGGTGTCCTTGCACGTCGAGGTGTTGAGTTCCGCCCCGCTGGAAATCCGCCTTCAGTTTCAGGTGCGCGACAGCGGAATCGGCATTCCGGCGGACAAACTGACACATATCTTCGATGCCTTCACCCAAGCTGATGCATCGACGACCCGTCGTTTTGGCGGTACCGGGCTGGGACTGAATATCTGCCAACGCCTTGTCGAGTTGATGGGCGGGGAAATCGGGGTCGAGAGCGAACCGGGAAAAGGGAGTTGTTTCCATTTCATTCTGCCTTTGCAGATTCCCGCTGCCGTGGCGGACAATCCGTCTGTCCAACTGCCGAGCAGCCCGGCAGGGATCGCGCCAAAGACCAGTGGATTGGATGTTCTACTGGTCGAAGACAATGCGGTGAATCAATTGGTCGCCCGCCGCTTGCTGGAAAAGATGGGGCATCGCGTCACCCTTGCCGTCAATGGCCAGGAAGCGGTGAATATGATTGCCGCCGGAAAAGGTTTCGACATCGTGCTCATGGATATTCAAATGCCGGTGCTTGGCGGCATCGAGGCGACACAACAAATCCGTGCCATCGAAACTTCGAGCGGCCTGCCACGGCTGCCGATCATTGCCATCACGGCAAATGCCATGCAAGGCGACCGCGAAACCTATCTGGCGGCAGGCATGGACGACTACATTGCCAAGCCGTTCAAACCGGACGACCTGGCCGCGAAAGTACGCACTCTGGTCGGAGAAAAAGCGCAGGGATTGGCCTGAACGCAGGCCGATGACCGCGATGGTGCCGTCGCGCCAGCGCCGAGTTTCAATCGCTGCGGATGACCACCTCGCCGCGCAGGCTGTGCGGCAACGCGGCGGTAATGGTCACGTCGATAAACTGGCCGATCTGGCGCGCGCTACCCTTAAAGTTCACCACCCGGTTGTTGGCGGTGCGGCCGGCCAGTTCGTTGGCGTCTTTTTTCGCACGACCTTCGACCAACACTCGCTGCACACTGCCGACCATCGCCGCCGAGATCGCAAAAGCCTGCTCCTCGATGCGCTTTTGCAGACGCTGCAGGCGCTGCAACTTCAGCTCGGCCGGGGTGTCATCCTCCATCTCGGCGGCCGGCGTGCCGGGGCGCGGGCTGAACAGGAAAGAGAAGCTGGTGTCGAAACCGATCTCTTCGATCAAGGCCATCGTCTTTTCGAAATCCTCCGCCGTTTCGCCGGGAAAACCAACAATGAAATCCGAGGAAAGCGACAGATCGGGGCGCGCGGCGCGCAGCTTGCGAATGATGGATTTGTATTCAAGCGACGTGTAGCCGCGCTTCATCGCCGCCAGCACGCGGTCGGAACCGGCCTGAACCGGCAGGTGCAGGTGCGACGCCAGCTTGGGCGTGCTGGCGTAGACATCAATCAATCGCTGCGTCATCTCGCGCGGATGCGAGGTGGTGTAGCGGATGCGTTCGAGTTGCGGGAGGGTCGCCAATGTTTCGATCAGGAAAGCCAGATCAACGGTATCGCCTTCGTGGGTCAGCCCCTGGTAGGCATTCACATTCTGACCGAGCAGCGTGACTTCCTTGACACCCTGCGCCACCAAGGCAGCGACTTCATTGAGCACGTCGTCGAGTGGGCGCGACACCTCTTCGCCGCGCGTGTAGGGCACGATGCAGAAGGTGCAGAACTTCGAGCAGCCTTCCATGATCGAGACGAAAGCGCTCGCCCCCGCCTCGCCCTCGACCCGTGCCACTCGTTCCATGGGCAGGGTGTCGAATTTCTCGATCTCGGGGAAGGACACATCGACCTGCGCCTTGCCCGACGCACGCCGTGCTGCGATCAATTCCGGCAAACGGTGCAGGGTCTGCGGCCCAAACACCAGATCGACAAACGGTGCGCGCTCGACAATCGCCCCACCCTCCTGGCTGGCCACGCAACCGCCAACGCCAATCAGCAGGGCGGGATTCTTCTCCTTCAGCTTCCTGACCCGACCGAGTTCGTGAAACACCTTCTCCTGCGGCTTCTCGCGCACTGAGCAGGTGTTGAAAAGAATGATGTCCGCCTCTTCGGGACTGTCGGTCTTGACGATGCCCTCCGCGCCGGCAAGCAGGTCGGCCATCTTGTCCGAGTCGTACTCGTTCATCTGGCAGCCAAAGGTGCGAATAAAGACTTTTTTGGGCATGGGAAGCAGGAGGAATGCGGGGCGGCGGATTTTATCAGCCGGCGGACTCGGCTTTCCGAGCCAGCAGCAGGGCTTCGAATTCGGCGCGCGGCAGGGGACGCCCGAACAGGTAGCCCTGAAACATGGCGCACTGATGCTTGATCAGAAAGTCATACTGTTGCCGGGTTTCGACGCCCTCGGCAACAACGCTCAGACCAAGGCTGCGCGCCATGGCGATGATGGTGCGGACGATGACTTCGTCGCCCGGATCGCTGGCGATATCGCGCACGAAAGACTGGTCGATCTTCAACTCGTCCAGCGGCAGGCGCTTGAGATAGGACAGGGAAGAATAGCCGGTACCAAAATCGTCCATCGCGAAACCAATGCCCAGGACCTTGAGTTCATGCATCTTCTCGATCGAATCGGCCACATTGTCGAGCACCAGACTTTCGGTGAGTTCCAGGGTCAGGTTGCCGGGTTGGATGCCGCTCGCGCTGAGACTATCGGTAACGGTGGCCACAAAGCCGGGTTGGCGGAATTGTCGGGCGCTGACGTTGACTGCAATACTCAAGTCGCCCCAACCGGTGAGGTCATTCCATTGCCGCACATCCTGACAGGCAGTTTCGAGAACCCATTGGCCGATAGGCACAATCAGGCCGGAATCTTCGGCGAGCGGAATAAACTGGCTTGGGGGAATCAGACCGCGCTCCGGGTCGCGCCAGCGCAACAGCGCTTCTGCGCCAATGATCCGCCACTGGTGATCGACCTTCGGCTGATAGTAAAGCTCAAATTGCTGCTGGGGCAAGGCACGCCGCAAGCCAGCCTCCATCAGGGCGCGATTCTCCAGGCTGGTTTGCAGGGCCGGGTCAAAGAAACGCAATGTATTACGTCCCGCTGTCTTGGCACGGTACATCGCCGCATCGGCGCGCTTGAGAATCTCTTCCGCCGATTCGCGTCCTTCTGCGGAGAACAGGCATACGCCAATACTGGCTGTCGTGTGGTGCTCGTGGGTATCCAGCAGGTACGGCTGACCAACCCCGGCCAGGATTTTTTCCGCGACCGATTCGGCCTGCGCAGCGGCGTCGTTAGGCGTGCCGTTGAGATCTTCGAGCATCACCACGAATTCGTCTCCGCCAAGCCGCGCGATGAAGTCCTCGGTACGCACGCTTTCGCGCAGGCGACGACCTACCTCGCGCAACAATTGATCGCCAATGTCGTGGCCACGCGTGTCGTTGAGCGTCTTGAAGTTGTCGAGATCGATGAACAACAGGGCGCCGGTGGTTTGGCGTCGATTCGAAGCCGCCAGGGCTTGACGCAAACGCTCCTGCAACATGCGACGGTTAGGCAGTTGGGTCAGCGGATCGAAGAAGGCAAGACGGCGGATTTCCGCCTGCGCCTGGAGTTCCTGCGCCTGGTTCTGTTGGAGCAGAACACGCATGCGCTGAAAGGCTGTGGCCAGGGTGTCCATTTCGGCGATGGCCGTCGCCGTTTGCGGAGTATCGTCGAATTCGAGATGGGCAATGCGTTCGCTGGCGGCCGCGAGACGTTCGAGCGGTTGGGCGATCGAACGCGCTTGATGGCGCGCCAGCAGCATCGCCACCACCAGCAGACCACCGAGACAGAGCATCATCCAACCTGCCAAGGCCAGCCAGTCGGGCGCGAAATCGGCGGCGGGCGCCAGCGTCGCCACCCACAACTGCTGGCCACCCAATGGATAGGATTGGATTCGGCCCAACCATTCGACATTGCCGGAACGATAGTCGAATACAGCCTGTTCCGGATTGGCGCGCCAGAGACGCAGTGCATCGTCGAGGGGCGGCAGACCGAACTCTGCGCTCGGCTTGAGTACCCTGGCAAGCCACTCCGCCTGCCCGGTTTTGGAAGGGGCGGCGGGCAGCGCCAGCACGCGCAGATCCTGGGTAAGCACCAGCGCCATGCCGCCCTTGCCGATCCGCGCGCCCATGGTGGTCGCCGATAGGTCGCGCAACATCAGATCGATACCCATGACGAAGTCGCGTCCATCCCGCAACGTGGTACGCACAGACGCGGTAATGCCCGGATCGCCCGTGGTAAAAAACGTGTAGGGCGAAGTCCAGTGCACGACGCCGCTCTCGCCGAGCGCCGCGACATACCAGGAACGCTTGCGCGGATCGTAATCCAGGGTCTTCCAGGTTTTCTCAACCACCCCGGCTGCATCGCGTTCGAAGAAAAGATGTTGATCACCCCAGCGCAAGCGGTCGGTCATCCGGTTACGCCAAGCGCCGTCGGGAAGCTGCAACAGCAACCAGCCTTCGCCATTCGAGGTGCCGGCGACGACTGAAGTCGCCTGCGGAAGCGCCTCCAGCACAGGCTGAAATGTGCGGTTGAAGGCATCCGGCCGTTCAAGATCGGGCGCGGCATCGCCGATCCAGCCGCGACTCATCAGGAGAATCTGCTCGGCCGGAGCAAACACCTTGTCGAGGCTTGCCTCGACTTGTATGGCGGCCAGGGAAAACTGCTGCTCGGCGATGCGCTTGGCCATCGGCATCAGCCCCAGCAAGATCACGATGGCGGCAACCAGTGCCGTAGCGCCCGCCGCGAGCAAGCCCATGCGGATGCGCAAGATTCGCTGCAGGGGAAGTGTGGGCATCCGGGCCTCCTCGGTCGCTGGTTGCCTGCGTCAAACCTGCTTCGGCTGCAGGGCCATGGCCTGGGGAATTTTTTCAGTCATGATGACGTGGTAGGCAAGTGGAAAAGGCGTTATTGTCGCCGATAGACAGTCCGGATGCATGAAGTTGCCGTCCCGCCAGCGCCGAGTTTCCATCAGCTCGAAGGTCCCGAGCTACGTTCGGGACACGGGCCGCTCCCCAGCCACTTGTCGAGCACGGCCGACAGGTCATCGAACTTCAAGGGCTTGGCCAGAAAGTCATCCATGCCAACCGCCATGCAACGCTGCCGATCTTCGGCGAAAGCGCCGGCCGTCAGGGCGGCGATGGGGACGCGGGAGCGGCCGTTGGCGGTTTCCCATTGGCGGATGCGCACGGTCGCCTCGAAACCATCCATGACCGGCATCTGACAATCCATCAACACCAGATCGGGAACGGGGCCGGCGGCGATGTGCTCAAGCGCTTCCTGTCCGTTGACCACGCTTGTGCAGCTTATGCCCCGCTTCTTCAGCAAGCTTTCCACCACTTTGCGGTTAATCGGATTGTCTTCGACCACCAGAACACTGCCGACCAGGGGCTGGGACGGTACAGCGGCAGCCGTGGCTTCGCGCGTTTCGTGGCGCCGCTCCCGGTGGTTGTCGAGGACGTCGACCCGCACCCGGAACCAGACGCGCGCGCCCTCACCCGCCGCACTTTCCAGGCCGACCGTCCCCCCCATGAGTTCGGCAAAGTTGCGTACGATTGACAAGCCCAGTCCGGAACCGCCGTATTCGCGGGTAGTTGAACTATCGGCCTGGGAAAACGGCCGGAACAACTGCGCCTGCCGGTCCGGCGGAATGCCGATACCGCTGTCGATCACCGCAAATTCAAGCAGGGCGCGCCGCTCATCGGCTTCGACGAGCGCGGCTTCGACGCGCACGAAACCCTGGTGAGTGAACTTGATGGCGTTGCCGACCAGATTGGCGAGCATTTGCCGCAGGCGGACGGCATCTGCTGCGTAGCGCGGATGGGCAGGGCCGCGCCAGTGGGTTGCAATGTTCAGCCCCTTGCTCCGGGCGGCAGGCGCCAGCAGCCGGACGGTTTCCTCCACCAGTTGCTGCGGGTCGAAGGGGGCCGGCGCAAGCTCCATCTTGCCGGCCTCCACCTTGGCCAGGTCAAGAATGTCGTTGAGCAAGGCCAGCAAGGTCTGGCCCGAGTTGTAAATGGTGCGGGCGCTATCTTTGCGTTCCTTGTCGCCCATCTGCTCGTCCATGAGCAGCACCTGCGCCATGCCGAGAATGCCGTTCAGCGGCGTGCGTATCTCGTGCGACATGGTTGCCAGAAAGCGGCTTTTGGCCCGGTTCGCCGCTTCGGCCATTTCCTTCGCGGACAAAGCCGCCTCCTCGGAACGTTTGCGCTCGCGTTCCATTTCCTTGAAGGACTCGTAGTTTTCGAAAATCACCAGCAGGGCGACCAGATAGATGCACGTGGTGCCAATATCCAGCCAGGAATATCCGGTAGCAAACCGGCCGGAAAAGTGCACGGCCAGGATGAAACACAGAATGGCGCCCAACCACAGCCGCCCCGCATTTCTCCCCTTGAGGAAGAATGCCGACGCAGCAAGCAGGAAGAACAGCGAGAGGCGCATCGTGTTTTCCGGTGCCAGCAGGTAGATGGCGCCGAACAGCGTGAAACTCAGCCCGAGGGCGATGTTGCTGACAGTATTGATGTTGTGCCGATGCGTACGCAGGTAGTGGAGCAACCCGAAGCACAGCAAGGCAAAAACAAAATCGACGATGCCCATGACGACGCTGGTCTGCCAGCGCACGAAGCCCATGACCCCGGCGACCAGACCCGCCAGCAGGAACACGCTGAACAGAAAGCGGGCCTTGTTCGTGGTTTCGTCGATGCCTTGAAATGGGGCAGATTTCATCCGCGCAGTATAAGCATGCCGTCCCGGCGCTGCTCGGCGATGCGCTTGGCCATCGGCATCAGGCCCAGCAAGATCACGATGGCGGCAACCAGTGCCGTAGCGCCCGCCGCGAGCAAGCCCATGCGGATGCGCAAGATTC
>CAZAWN010000123.1:0-683 GCA_964488825.1 uncultured Methyloversatilis sp.
GCCGGGTTTTTCGCCGGGGCGAAGCCGTCGAGGTAGAGCGCATCAAAGGCCAGTGTGAGTTGCGGGAGCAGCGTTTCGGCATCGCCAAAGCAGAGGGTGAGCGTGACAGCACTGAAATCGAGGCGGTGCAAGCCGGGCAGCGGCAGCGGCCACTGCGCTTGCAGTTCTGCTGCGCAGGAGGCGAGTTCAGGCCAGCGAGTATGCAGGGCGGCGAGGTCGGCCTTCAAGAACGGGTGTTTCTCGACGGCGACGTAATGCAGCCGCCGGCCGGGATGGCGGCGCCATTCCTGCAGCGTGCAGAGGAAATTCAGCCCCAGCCCGAAACCGGTTTCGATGATGACGAAGTCGCGACCCTGCCAGCGCGCCGGCAGATCGTTGCCGGCGAGGAAGACATGGCGCGCCTGCTCCAGCCCACCACTGGCGGAAAAGTAACAATCTTCGTAGGCGGCAGCGTAGGGGATGCCGTTCCCGTCGAAGGTCAGTTCGGCGGGAACGAGCGGCGCAAAACTCATTCGGGACGCATCTGCGGGAAAAGAATCACGTCGCGGATCGCCGGCGCGTTGGTGAGCAGCATCACCAGGCGGTCGATGCCGATGCCGCAGCCGCCAGTCGGTGGCAGGCCGTATTCGAGGGGACGAATGTAGTCGGCGTCGTAATACGTCGCTTCTTCGTCGCCGGCATCC
>CAZAWN010000123.1:693-8781 GCA_964488825.1 uncultured Methyloversatilis sp.
TCGTTGAGTTCCGAGAAACCGTTGGCGATTTCGCGGCCGACGATGAACAGTTCGAAGCGCTCGGTGACATCCGGGTTCTTGTCCGAGCGGCGGGCCAGCGGCGAGACTTCGGTCGGGTAGTCGATGATGTAGGTCGGGTCCCACAGTTCGGCTTCGGTGGTTTCTTCGAACAACTGCATCTGCAGGGTGCCGAGGCCGGCGGTGGGCAGCACCTCGATCTTGAGGTCGGCGAGCTTTTGTTTGAGCCAGCCGATGTCGTTCAGCATGGTCAGGCTGTAGCCAGGATGGTGGTAGTGAATCGCCTCGACCGTGGTCATGCGGCGGAAGGGCTTGGAGAGGTCAAGCGTGCGGCCCTGGTAGTCGAAGGTTTCGGCACCGAGCGCTTCGCGCGCTGCCTGGCGGATCAGGCCTTCGGTGAAGTCCATCAGGGTCTGGTAGTCGGCGTAGGCCTCGTAGAACTCCATCATGGTGAATTCGGGGTTGTGGCGCGGCGAGAGGCCTTCGTTGCGGAAGTTGCGGTTGATCTCGAAGACCTTCTCGAAGCCCCCGACGACCAGGCGCTTGAGATACAGCTCCGGGGCGATGCGCAGGAACAACTGCATGTCGAGTGCGTTGTGATGCGTGGTGAAGGGTTTGGCCGAGGCGCCGCCGGGGATGGGATGCATCATCGGTGTTTCGACTTCGAGGAAGCCGTGGTGCGTCATGTAGCTGCGGATCGAGGCGATCATCCGGCTACGCGCGACGAAGGTGAAGCGCGATTCCTCGTTGGTGGCGAGGTCGAGATAGCGCTGGCGGTATTTCTGCTCGATATCGGTGAGGCCGTGGAACTTCTCCGGCAGCGGACGCAGGCATTTGGCGAGCAGGCGGATTTCCGTGCTCTGCACGGTCAGTTCGCCGGTCTTGGTCTTCATCAGGGTGCCGACCGTGCCGACGATGTCGCCCATGTCCCACTTCTTGAAATCCTCGTAGGCGGCTTCACCGATATTGTCGCGGGTGACGTATAGCTGGATGCGGCCGGACAGGTCCTGAATCGTCAGGAAGCTGGCCTTGCCCATCACGCGCTTCAACATTACCCGGCCGGCGACGGTGGCGGAAATCGGCGTGGCTTCGAGTTCTTCCTTGGTCTTCTCGCCGTATAACTCGTCGAGGCGCGCGGCGAGATTATCGCGGCGGAAGTCGTTTGGGTAGGCTTTGCCGGAGGCGCGCCAGGCAGCGAGCTTGGCACGGCGTTCGGCGATGATGTGGTTCTCGTCGGTGGGCGGGACGGGTGGGGTGGGGGATTGGTCTGTCATGATGTTTTTCCAAAAAAGGCAACTTCGAAATTTAACCGGGTCGCGGCTTTTGCCATGATGTCGTCTGCCGTTGCCAGAACTTGCGCGCCCATCGCCTGGGCCAGGGTCAGGTGCAATGCATCGAGGGTTCTCAACGGGAACTCGGGCAGGTGCTCGATCAAGTGCATGGCGTCGATGAAATGCCGATCCTCCGCCGGAGCGACGATCAACAACCCATCGAGCACATCCTGACGCAGTTCAGCTGCTGCGGCCCGCTCGCGATCGGCGTCGATGTGCTGTTCGCGACGCTTGCGTGCCAGCGCGCTGCGTACTTCCACGAAGGCGAGACGGCTGATAGTGGCCGGTACGCAGTCCTGAAGGAACTGCTCGAAGGCCGTGCTGTTGAGTTCCGGTACGTAGCGTTTCAGCAGGGCGCTCGTATCGAGGTAGGTCGTGTCAGTCACGTGCGTCGCGATCCTCGCGGATGATGACTTCGCTTGGCACGCTCTGGAACGGCATGGTGGCGCGAAACGCCGCTAGCGAGCGGAATTTTGGCTTGGCGGTCGGCGCAATGGGCAAGATGCGCGCCACCGGTTCGCCGCGTCGCGTGACGATGACTTCGTCGTCGTCGGCGAACAGTTGCTCGGGATGGGAAAGCCCTTCGCGGGCCTCGCGGATGGTGACGGTGCGCATGAAAATCCTCCTTGTGTCACAACGAGGCGTATTGTGGCACAAGGGATGCCGTCCCGCCAGCGCCGAGTTCTCGCCGGGTTGTTAGCGCATCATCTTGACGGTCAGTTCGATGAAAGGACGTAGCTTTTCCAGGTCGGCCTTGGTGACCGTGGTATACCCTTGGTAACCCGTTTCGCGAAAAAAAGCCTGCCCGGCCGGCGTCTCGCCATAACTGCGCAAGGCCTGTAGTACTCGCTCTATGTCCGCTTTGGGCAGGCGGGAGTGGGCCAGCGTCATGAGATGGGGCATGCGGATATCGAGTGGCAACAAGCGCGTCTTGATGCGTACGCTTTCCGGCACCTGGGTCCAGGCCGTGTTGGCCGAGAGGGCTACATCCACCTCGCCGGCGACGACGGCGGCAATGGCGGCACCATGCGAGGCATATTCGACGGTACGATAGTCCTGATGGATGCGCAAGCCTTGTTCGTCGAGCCATTTCACCCCGCTGCTTGAAATCACCGCTAGCCGACTCGGCATGCCCAGGCGCTTGCCGCGCAGATCGGCCGCGCCCTTGATGGTCGAGTCATCGCGTACCACGAAGCTGGGTCTCAGGTCGGCGGAATAGCGTACCAGCGCCTGGTAACCCTTATCCGTCGCCATGACGCCAAAATGCGGGCCGGTAATGGCCAGATCGAAATCCCCAGCCAGTAGTTGGTTAACGTGGGTGAAGTAATCGGTGGAACCCAGAATCTGGACCTTGCGGCCGACGGACTTCTCGATGTGCGTGGCCAGGGGTTGGTGCGTGCGGATCAGGGCCAGCGTACTGTTGAAGGGCATGATGCCCAGTTTGAGCGGGGCCGGTTCGGTCGCGAAGGAGTGGCTTACCAACAGGGCGCCCAGAAAGGCGACCATCAGGAAGCGTTGGATGGGCGAGAGGATAGTCATGGTGATCGTTCTGGAAAAAAGCAATGGGTGCATTATCGCGCCTTATGCTTGCGTCGGCGCGGTCGGGGCGCGGGTGCATCAAAGTTTTCCATCAAGGCGCCCAGGGCCATGAACGGATCGAAGCCGTCGTCGGGTTCATAGTCCTTGAGCGCCTGGGCGAGCTGCTTGGGGTCATTAAAGGAGAGCAGATCGGCTTCGAGATGTCGCAGATCGTTTGTCTGGCGGACGACTTCGCCATCGATCGACATATCGACATGAACCGGCAGTAGCTTCTGATTGAAAGGAACCAGTCTGCGATAGGGCGCCAGCACGTTGGCGAGTTCGGCCTTGAGTTCGGCGTGCTGTTCGCGCAGCACCTGAATGTAGTGCCCCATTCGCTCCGCCGACAGGTTGGCGAGATGGTCGGCATCGATCTGCTCGATTTCGAGCTGGATGTTGAGCAATTCGAGCAGGTTGCCTTTCTCGTAGGCCTTATTCACCCGCTGCATCAGTTCGGTTTTCCGCTCTGGCGTCAGATCGCCGCCGGAACGGTCGGGATGCAGGGCGCTGGCGAGCTTGCGGTAGACCTCGCGTACCGACTGGCTCACCTCTTTCTCGGCCGCAGCGCGTTTTTCCTCGGCGGCGGTGCGTTTTTCGTCGGCAGCAGCGGCTTTGGCGGATTTTTTGGATGCCCGTTTGGCCGCACGCTCCTTCTCGGCCTGGGCTTGTTTCTGCTGTGCCTTGAGGATCATTTCTTCGATATTGCCGGAGCTATCGTCGTCATCGAGACGCACGCCGAAAATGTTCTCGATGATGTCTTGCGAAAACGCCTTGTCGAGTCCGCTGTCCTCCTCGAGGGTCAGAGCGCTGTGGCGGTCGTGAATGGCGACGAGGGCTTCGTCGTGTTCTTCCTCGATCAGGTCGCGCGTCAGTTCGACGATCATGCTCTGCAACTTGCTGCGCAGACGTTTGCCACGGATGGCGTTCTTGCTCTGAAACTGCTCATCCAGCAGGTGCGCCATGGTGATGCGCTTTTGCCGTATCTCGGCGTAAAGCGGCATCAACTTCTCGGCGACACGCTGGTTGTAGCGCAGCCCGTAGGTTTGCCACTCCTCGAGCTGCAGGCGTAGATCATGAATTTGCTTGATCAGTCGTTGGAAGGCGGCTTGCTGCTTGTCTTGCGGTCTGGTTTGCGCCAGCGCGTCGACCACGGTGAGACGGTGTTCTTGAGGCGCGTCGAAGAGTGTTGCTTGTTTTATGGGACGGGGCATGGAGAGGAGTCGTGCGGATAAAGAATCGGATGATAGGATTTCCAGGGCGTTACAGGTAGCCTTCCTGCTCGCCCTTTTCGCCGCCCGCTTGCAGCGTCAGGGCCAGGGCGCGCAGCGGGTCGGGCAGTGGGTAGGGCGAATCGGCGGCAAGCAGGGCGGCGAGACGTTCGAGGTCACGGGCGGTGAGTGGTTTGCGCGCCGTCAGGCTGTGCAGATCGGCGGCATCCATGCGCCATGGTTGCCAGTCGAGACCGGCGGCTACCCATACTTTTCCGGCGGACAGGGCGATCTCGATGCCCGCCGGGTCGGGGTCGCAGGCGATGCGCGCCGGGGCAGGGGCCAGTGCGAGCAGGCGGGCGACGGCGGTCTGCCACCAGCCGGGCGGGAAGCCGGGCAACCAGAGCACGCCTTCGTTTTCAGTACGCTGGCGCGCGACGCGCTCGAAACTGGTGCGGTTTTCGACCAGCGTCCAGTGTCGGACGGCCGCCTCGCTGCCGGACGCCGCGGTCAGGACGGCGGGCGGGATGCCGAGAAAATCCGGCGTGGCGGCTAGGTCGAGACGAGCTTGCGGCAGCAACAGAACAATGGGCGCGGCAATGCATAGCAGCGGCGTATGCCCGGCGATGCCGCAGGCGGCGAGGTCGGCCTGCGTGTCCAGCCAGTCCCATTCGGCCGTGGTAATCCCCTTGGTGTCGCCGCGCGCGAACTGGGCGAAATCGCGGCGCGTCGCCTGGACGGGGCGGGCGGGGTCGGAATTCCAGCGTTCCAGGGCGGCCAGCAGGGCGAAGCGTGCGGCTTCCTGGGCGGCTTTGGTCGCACCCGGTGCGGGTAAACCCAGTGCGGCGCGCAGCGCGGTCAGGTCGAGAAACTCGATCCACACCGGCTGCCAGCGGCCCTGCCGGAAGGCTTCGTCGACCACGATCCAGCCGGCGGCCAGCAAGGCGTCGAGGACATCATGGGCGGTATCGTAAGCGTCGTTGCCCGCTGAAGCGAGCAGGGTGGGCCATTTGCGGCGCGCGCCGTCGCGGCGCAGCCAGTCGGCGACGAGTGCGCGCCAGGCGGGCGGCCAGGCGTCGCAAGGCATGGCAGCGGCGGCGGCGGAGGCTTGCCGGAGGCGACGCGGAGTCATCGCGTCACGCGCACCAGTCGCGCAATGCGCGGCGCCCAGGGTTCGCCCGGTTTTTTCTTGTAGGTGACCAAGGTCAGCAGCGCCGGATCGTAAACATTGACGTTATGGGTGATCGGCGTGGTGATCAGGTATTGCGCCTGGGTCGCCTTGAGGAAGCCGGCGACACGGTCGATGTTCATGATGTCCAGATGGGCGAAGGGCTCGTCGATGAAGACGAAGCCGCCGGATTGCTCGGCTCCATTCACCCTGTCCATCATCAGGGCGATCAACAGGATCAGCGACTTGATGACCTGCTGGCCGCCCGAGGCTTCGCCATCGTTCATGCCGGCATAGCCTTTCTGGTCGAAATCGAAACGTACGTCCAAGCCCGCCTGGGCGAGGGTGACATCGTCGTTCTCCAGGCGCGGCAGGAGGGTTTCGACGCCAACGTTGGCCAATTGTCCAAGGGTTTTCAGGTGGTGCCCGTAGCTCTTCAGCGTGTGGCGCAGCACGTCGATATAAGCGCCGCGCGCGGCGTCGGTCTGCTCGGCGGCGCGGCGATTTTCGCTGGCGCGACGTTCCTGCTCGGCACCTTGCTTTTCCAGGTCGGCCTGGCGCAGATCGCGCAGGGTGATGACGTTCGCGTCAGTGATCCAGTCGTCCTGCAGCAAGCGGTGCTCGATGCGCTCGATCTCGCGCTTGACGGCGGCGGCGCTGTCCCATTGCTGAGCGAGTTGGGTATTGGCGGCGCGGTCTTTCCAGGTGGCGGGCAGGGCGCGGCGCTCGTGGCGCAGGCGGAGGATGCGTTTCGCCTGTTCCTCGCGTGCCGGGTGGTTGGCGGAATCCGCCAGGGCTTTTTCCTGCAGCTTGCGCTGGTGGTCGGTTGCGGCCAGGGCGAGGCGTGTGGTGGTGGCGGCTTCGCGGGCGTTCTGGCTGGCGGCGTAGGCCGCGTTTTGCTGGGCGACCAGGGCGGCGAGTTCGCGCTGCGCCTCCTGCCGCTCGCGTTCGGCGCGGGCGAAGTCTTCCGCGCGGGCGGCCAGTTCCTGCGGGGCCCGGCTGCCGGCCAGCGCGGCGGAGAGCGTGTCGATCTCGCTGCGGTTCTTTTCGCGCTGCAGGTCGAGCGTGGCGAGTTTGGCGGCGAGCACGCTGCGTTCTTCCTGCAGGCTGGCGAGCCGGGCACGGCCGAAATGGCGTTCGGTCGTCGCGGCATGGCGTCCTCCGCGCCGTTCGCGCAGATAACCGTCACGCGTGATCCAGTCTTGTCCGCGCGGGAGCTGCGCGCCGGCGTGGGCATCTATAACCCGTTGTGTGCGGTCGAGCAGCTGGGCGAGCCACGGCGGGGCAGGCGCCGTGAATTGAGCGATTTCGAGCACGCTGCCCACAGTCGGCGCTGGCGGGACGGCACGATCGGGGACGATGAAATGGCGGTAGCACTGTTTTTCGCCGATGGCGAAGGCGTGCGCCTGGTCGTCCGGGTTTTCCAATACGATCAGATGCCGATAGGGCGCGAGCAGCGCCTCGACGGCGGTTTGCCAGCGCTCGTCCGCCACTTCGACGATGTCGGGCAAGCATCGGTGGCCGATGCCGGCGGCGGCGAATGCATCGGTCAAGGCGCGTACTTCGGTGGGGTCGGCGCGTTCGCCGCGCAGCAGGCGGGCGATGCGTTCGTCGAGTACGGCGATCTGCTCCTTGAGCGGCAGGCATTGCAGGCGCAGGTGATCTTCGCGCTGGCGGCGCGTGTCGAGTTGCGCGGAGAGTTGAGCGGCATCGGCTACACCGGCCTGCGCGGCGGCGGCGAGCAGGGCGTCGCGACGCTTCAGTTCCGTTGCGGCGATTGTCTCGCGGCGTTGGATAGCCTCTTTGTCGGTTTGCAGGCGGTCGAGTTGGGCATCCCAATCAGCCAGCGCAGCGTGGGTACGTTCGACATCCGCCTGCTGTTGCGGCAGGCGCTGTTCCAGCGCGGCGAGTTGTACCTTCGCTTCGGCGTGCTCGCGTCGTTTGCCGACCAGCTGTACGCCGGCCATGCGGATCGATTCGCGCAAGTAGTGATGTTCGACGCGTGGCAGAACTTCACTCGCCAGCGCGATACGTTCGTCGGAGAGGCGGCGCCACTCGCGGTAGCGATTTACCTGCCCGTTGAGCTTTTCCACTTCGGCGCCCAGCCGCTGCAACTGACCCTCGACGGCAGCCAGTTCCAGCGCCGTCTGGCGCTGATGGTCGCGCGCCTCCTGGTAGCGTTCCAGCACCGCCTTGTCGCCGAAGACGTGAAACACCAGGTCGAGCAGTTCGCGCGGCGAAAACTCGCAGAGCTTGTCGGTCTGCCCCTGCTCAAGCGACAGCACGCGGGCGATGGCGCGGCTCAAGCCGGCGTGTTCGAGGCGCCTCTGGTACTCCTTCAGACCCAGCCACTGCGCCGCGGCGGCCAGTTGCTCGATGCTCGCCTCACCCTCGACGACGCAATATTCGCGCGTCCAGTCGCCGCCTTTTTTCTCGATGCGGCAGGCCAGCGTGACGCGGTCGGCGAGGATGGGAAAAAACGGATGCGTATGCTGACCATGGCGCCCGTGGCGGCGATTGTCCACCACTGCGCGCAGCCAGGCATAGGGCTGACCGTTCTTGCGAACGTAGCGCTTGTAGTCGCGCTTCTTCGAACAGTCTTGCCCGAGCAAGGTGCGCAGGCCGTCCAGCAGCGTCGTCTTGCCGGAGCCGTTCGGCCCGACGATGGCGACGATGGCCGCGTCCAGCGGCAGGCTGACACGCTGCCAGTAGTCCCAATGGACGAGTTCGAGGGAGAGGATGGGAAACATCAGTTATCCAGATTCAGCGCGTCGGCGGCCTGCTT
>CAZAWN010000124.1:0-8706 GCA_964488825.1 uncultured Methyloversatilis sp.
GGGCAGCGCGGATGAAAGGCGCAGCCGGCGGGGGGATTGAGCGGATTCGGTACTTCGCCCTGCACCGGCGTGCGGGCGCGGCCCGTGTCGTGCATCTTCGGGATGGCATCGAGCAGCATGCGCGTGTAGGGGTGGCGCGGGTGGTCGAACAGGGTCTTCTTGTCGGCCAACTCGACCAGCCGGCCGAGATACATCACCCCCACCTGGTCGCTGACATGGCGCACGACCGCGAGGTTGTGGCTGATGAACAGATAGGTCAGGCCCAGTTCCGCCTGCAGTTCCTTCATGATGTTGAGCTCCCCGGCCTGGACGCTGACGTCCAGCGCGGAGGTCGGTTCGTCGCAGACGAGGAACTCGGGTTGCGTCGCCAGGGCGCGCGCAATGGAGACGCGCTGGCGCTGGCCGCCGGAGAACTGATGCGGATACTTGATGCGGTCCGGCGCCGCCAGCCCGACAGAGTACAGCAGGGCTTCGACACGCTCGCGCACGGCGCTGTTGTCGCTGAGGAGACCGTGCTCGCGCAGCGGTTCGGCGATGATGTCTTCCACGCGCCAGCGCGGGTTGAGGCTCGCGTAGGGGTCCTGGAAAATCATCTGGATGCGACGCCGCAGCTTCAATCCGTGGCCGGTTCGATAAATGGCATGGGCATCCTGCCCGTCGAACAGGAACTGTCCGCGCGTCGGCTCATGAAGCCCCACCAGCAAGCGTGCCACCGTACTCTTGCCGCAACCGGACTCGCCCACTAGCGCGAGCGTCTGGCCGCGCGTGATGGTGAAGCTCACCCCATCGACGGCATGCAGCAACAGACGCGGTTTGCGTTCGATGACGCGGTTGAGCCAGGGCGCGGAAACATCGAAGCTCATCGCCAGATCCTTGGCTTGCACCAGCGGCGCGTTCATGCGGCATCTCCACCGTTCGCATGCAGCCAGCAGGCGGCGCGCGTGGCACCCGCCGCCAGCAGTTCGGGACGCTCTTGCCGGCAGCGCTCGAACACCTGTTCGCAGCGCGGGTTGTAGGCGCAACCCGGGGGGATGGCGGTGAGGCGCGGCATCGCCCCGTCGATCTGGTGGAGGAGATCGCGCTCCCGTGACATATCGGGAATGCAGGCCATCAGTCCACGCGTGTAGGGATGGGCGGGCTGGTTGATGATCTCGTGCACCGGGCCGATCTCGACGATGCGCCCGGCGTACATGACGGCAACCCGGTCGCAGGTTTCGGCGATCACGCCCATGTCGTGGGTGATCAGCATCACCGCCGCGCCGCGTTCCTTGCACAGGCGCTTGAGCAGGGTGATGATCTGCGCCTGGATCGATACGTCGAGCGCCGTGGTGGGTTCGTCGGCGACGATCAGCTGCGGCTCGGCGGCCAGGGCCAGGGCGATCACCACGCGCTGGCGCATGCCGCCGGAAAACTGGTGCGGGTAATGGTCGATGCGTTCCGCCGCCGCCGGGATGCCGGTGTCCATGAGCAGCTGGATCGCGCGCTGGCGCGCTTCCGCGGCGCTCACCGGCAGGTGCGTCATGATCGTTTCCACCAGCATGCGGCCGATGGAATAGAGCGGGTTGAGCGAGGTCAGCGGGTCCTGGAAGATTGCGCCGATCTTGCGGCCACGGATGCGGCGCATTTGCTCATACGGCAGATGGTCGATGCGCTGGCCTTCGAGATGGATTTCGCCGCCCGCCACGCGCCCGGGAGGCTCCAGCAGGCCGATGATCGCCGCGCCGGTGAGCGATTTGCCCGCGCCCGATTCGCCGACCACGCCGAGAATCTCGCCGGGAGCGATGGCGAAGGAAACATCGTCCAGCGCCCGCAAGGTGCCGCGGCGGCCGGGAAATTCGACGACGAGATGTTCGACGTTCAGCAGGCTCATGAAATAGACGAACGATTAGCGCAAGCGCGGGTTGAGGGCGTCGCGCAGCCAGTCGCCCAGCAGGTTGACGGACAGCGCGATCAGCACCAGCATCACGCCCGGAAAGAGGGTGATCCACCACTCGCCCGAGAACAGGTAGTCGTTGCCGATGCGGATCAGGGTGCCGAGCGAGGGCGAGGTCGGCGGCGCGCCGACACCGAGGAAAGACAGCGTCGCCTCGGTGATGATCGCCGTCGCGACCTGGATCGTCGCCAGCACCAGCACCGGGCCGAGCACGTTGGGCAGCACATGGCGGCGCATGATGCGCAGGCTGGAGACGCCGGTGACGCGCGCGGCCTGCACGTATTCCTTGTTGCGTTCGACGAGCGTGGAGCCGCGTACCGTGCGGGCATATTGCACCCAGCCGGTCAGCGTGATCGACAGGATCAGCACGCCGAAGGCGAGCGTTTCGTGCGCGTTGGGGAACAGTGCCCGGCCCACGCCGGCAATCAGCAGCGCGACGAGGATGGCCGGGAAGGACAGCATCACATCGCACAGACGCATCAGGAAGGCGTCGACCCAGCCGCCGACATAGCCGGCGAGCAGGCCCAGCGTCACGCCGACGAGCACGGACAGTACGACAGAAATCAGCCCGACCGCCAGCGAGATGCGTGCGCCGTAGATCACTGCCGAGAGGATGTCGCGGCCCTGGTCATCGGAACCGAGCAGGAAGGCCTTCGACCCTTCCGCATACCAGGCCGGCGGCAGCCGGGCGTTGGCCAGTTCCAGGGTTGCCAGGTCGAAGGGATTGTGGGGGGCGACCCAGGGCGCGAACAGCGCCGCGATGCCGCAAACGAGGGCTATCAACGCGGCAACCAGGGCCGTCGGGGAGGTACGGAAGCTATGGCCAATGTCGCTGTCGAGCCAGCGTTTCAGAGCGACAATCATGTCAATGGCCCCCGGCGCGGTCGACGCGCAGACGCGGATCGACGACGAAGTAAAGCAGATCGACGATCAGGTTGATGACGACGAAGATCAGCGCGATCAGGCACAGGTAGGCGGCCATCACCGGAATGTCGGCGAAGTTCACCGCCTGGATGAACAACAGGCCCATGCCCGGCCACTGGAATACCGTCTCGGTAATGATCGCGAAAGCGATCAGGCCGCCCAGTTGCAGGCCGGTGATGGTGATCACCGGGACCAGGGTGTTCTTCAGGGCATGACCGAAGTGTACGGCGCGATCAGTCAGGCCGCGCGCGCGGGCGAACTTGATGTAGTCGGTGCGCAGCACTTCGAGCATCTCGGCGCGCACCAGGCGCATGATCAGCGTGAGCTGGAAGATCGCCAGGGTGACCGCCGGCAGGGTGATGTGGTGCCATCCCTTGGCCGTCAGCAGACCGGTGGTCCAGCCGCCGATGCTGACGACCTCGCCGCGTCCAAAGCTGGGAAACCAACCGAGTTGAACCGCGAAGACGAGAATCAGCAAGATACCGATCAGGAAGGTCGGCAGCGACACGCCGAGCAGGGAGATCGTCATGAACACCTGGCTCAGGAAACTGCCGCGCCGTAGCGCCGCATAGACGCCCATCGGTACGCCGACGACCAGCGCCAGCAAGGCGGCGACGAGGGCAAGTTCGATGGTGGCAGGGAAACGTTCCGCGATCAGGGTGGAGACCTTCACCCCCTGGCGCAGACTGAAACCGAACTCACCCTGCGCGGCGTTGGCGAGGAAGTGCCAGAACTGGACGACGAAAGGCTGATCGAGGCCGAGCGCGGCCCGTACCTCGCGGGTCTCCTCCGGTGTCGCATCCTGGCCGAGCAGGAACGTAACCGGATCGCCGACATACTGGAACAGCATGAAGGCGATCAGGGCGACCGCGATCATGACGATCATGGCCTGGACGAGGCGACGCAGGATAAAGGCGAGCATGGGGGTACACGCGCCGCCGGGTCGGAGAACCCGGCGGATCAGGGTGGCTTATTGAACCTTCAGCAGGCGCCAGTCGATGCGGTTGTCGGCGCGATGCACCAAGTCGACCTTCTTCTTCATGGCCCAGGGAATCACCTGGTTGTGCAGGGGAATGTGCGCGACATCCTCGTTCTGCAGCGCCAGCGCCTTGGTCAGCAGCTCGGTGCGCAGCGCGAGGTCGGTTTCCTTCTTGGTACGTTCCACCAGCGCATCCATCTGCGGATTGCTGTAACGGCCGACGTTGTAGTTACCGTCGCCGCCCGCACCGACCGAGCGCACCAGCGACTGCAGGCTATACAGGGCGTCGAAGGTCGGCACGCCCCAGCCGAGCATGTAGATGCTGGCTTCGTAGCGCTGGATCATCGGGAAGTAGGTGGCCAGCGGCTGGGTGCGCAGCTTGGCCTTGACGCCGATCTTCGCCCACATTGCGGTAACGGCCTGGCAGATCTGCTCGTCGTTGATGTAGCGGTTGTTCGGGCAGGCGAAGTCGACCTCGAACCCCTCCTTGTAGCCGGCCTCGGCCAGCAGCTTCTGTGAGGCGGCGACATCGTAGGGATAACGCTTGTGGATCGACTCGGACCAGCCATTGACCTGCGGCGCCACCAGCCCGCCGGTGGGCTGACCCAGTCCGCGCAGCGTGACGCGGGCGATCGTGTTCATATCGATAGCCTGATAGAGCGCCTTGCGCACACGCTGGTCCTTGAGCGGATTCTTGCCCTTGACGTTGCTGCCGGGCAGTTCGTCGCGAAACTGGTCCATGCCGAAGAAGATGGTGCGGTTCTCGACGCCGTCGAGCACCTTCAGATCAGCGTTGGCGCGGATGCGGTCGAGATCCTGCGGGCTGGGATCGAGGACGAAGTCCACTTCTCCGGACAGCAGCGCGGCCATGCGCGTGGCGGCCGATTTGACCGGGGTATAGACGATTTCAGTCACATTGGTGTCCTTTTTGGACCACCAGTTCGTGTTGGCCGCCAGCAGCATCTTCTGGTCGGGTTGCCACTCCTTGAGCATGAAAGGCCCGGTTCCGTTGGCGTTGCGATGCGCGAAATTCTCCTCCTTGCCCTTGATGTCCATGGGCGCGGCGGAGTTGTTCTTTTCCGCCCAGGCCTTGCTCATCATGCGCAGCTCGGTGAGCTGGTTGAGCAACACCGGGTTGGGGTCCTTGGTGAAAATGTCGATGGTATTGGCATCCACCTTGACCACGCGGTCGACGCCTTGCGTAAAGACCGCGTAATTCGAATTCTTGTGCATCGCGCGCTGGATCGAAAATACGGCATCGTCGGCGCTGAACGCGGAACCGTCGTGGAACTTCACGCCGCTGCGCAGGGTGAGGCGCAGTTGGGTGGGCGAG
Source organism: uncultured Methyloversatilis sp. (assembly GCA_964488825.1). Lineage (GTDB taxonomy): Bacteria > Pseudomonadota > Gammaproteobacteria > Burkholderiales > Rhodocyclaceae > Sulfuricystis. The sequence goes on from CAZAWN010000124.1 coordinate 5,170, forward strand.
ACCTGCTTCCAGGCCGTGGCCAGCACCGGCTCGATTTTGAATGTGCGGCTGTTGTAGTACACCAGCGATTCGTAGACCGAAGCATGCACGCCGTTGCCCAGCGCGTTGTTCTGGGAATGGATGTCCCAGGTCGGAATATCGCTGGCGCTCGACCATTTGAAGGTTTTCGCGGATACGACGGGGGCAGCCAACAGGGCGGCGCAGAGCAAGGCGATACGAGTTTTCATTTGTCGCTTCTCCATCAAGATTTGTTTTTGGTTTGCCACGGCGCGCATCTTACTTCCATTCGCCCGATGCGGAACAGGCGGGGTCACCCCGCCTGCCGACAATGGGTCTCGCGCATGAACGGCACCAGAACCAGCGCAAAGGCCACGGCGGCGAACATCAGCATAAACCCGGACTGCCAGTTGGCGGCATCGTAGAGACGCGCACCGCCCTCCATGGCCCCGTTCCAGCCGCGGTCGAGCAGCCAGCCGACCCCCGGCTGGAGCAGCACGCCGCCCAGCAACGGCCCCATGTTGACGACCCCCGAGGCCGTGCCCATCAGGCGCAGGGGCAGGGATTCCTTGGCCCAGGCGAAGCCGATGATGATGTTGCCCGAGGCGAAGCCGATCACGATCAGCAGCGGAATCGTCAGCCACAAGGGTAACGGCAGGAAAATCACCGCCGCCCAGCCGGCCGTCGCGATGGCGCCGCTGACGAGATAGAGCGGCTTGCGCCGGCCGAGTTTCTGCGACCAGTTGCCGATCAGCGGGCCACCAAGCGCCCAGGCGGCGAGCAGGAGAGAAGTGACGGCCGCCGCCGCTTTCGGGTCGAGGCCATGCACCTGCCGCAGCCAGGGTACGCCCCACAGGCCGCCGAAGGTCAGCACCGCGCCGGAAAAGCCGATGGGCGCGAGCATCAACAGCCAAGTGTTGCGGTAGGACAGCACTTCGATCAGGCCGGCCAGAATCGGCGCAGGGGCATGTCGCCCCCCGGCCAGTGGGTGGTGACTGGCATGGCCGCGTTCGGCGGGATCGTCGCGCACGATCAACCAGATCGCCCCACACAATAGCAGGGCGAACAGCCCGGCGCTGCCCATCACCATGCGCCAGCCGAAACCCTCGACCAGCATGCGCAAGGGCACGCCGGCCATCACCCCGCCAGCGACGCCGAAGAATAGCGCCATGCCAGAAGCAAGCGCGTACTTCTGTGGCGGGAACCAGTGACTCGCGAGTTTTAGCGTCGAGACGAAGGCCACGGCGACCGAAGCACCGACCAGCAGCCGGCCAAAACCGGCCCAGCCGAAACTCGGCGCGAAGGCGAACAGCAGGCTGCCGAGGGCGGCAATGCCCGCCCCGGCCGCCAGCACCCGGCGCGGCCCCCAGCGGTCGGCGAGCACGCCCGTCGGGATCTGCATCGCCACGTAGGCGTAGAAGTAGAAGGCCGAGAGATTGCCCAGCGCCGCGCCGCCGATGGCGAATTCCGCCATCAACTGGTCGGTCATCACTGCCGGGGCGACGCGTTGGTAAAAAGCGAACAGATACAGCAGGGCGCCCAGACCCCAGACCGTCCAGGCCAGTCGCAGGGGCGGCGGGGTCATGCAGGGAAGGTGCTCGCCCACCACAACCGGGCGCGTAGGCCCCACTGGGTGGTGTAACCGACGACACGAAAGCGGATGTTGCCGGCGCCATCGACAACGAAATGGGAAGGAACGACGCGAACCCCCCAGGCATCGGAAATGTCGCTGTCGTCGTCGGCGATGGCGGGTACGGTCAGGCCGCGCTCGGCGAGAAAATCGGCGATTTCATTGAGTTCGCCCGATTGCATCGCGACGCTCAACACCGGCCAATCCTGCGCTATGGCTTCGATACTCCCCGCCTCGGCCTTGCAGACCTTGCACCACACGGCCCAGAACACCACCAGCCGTGCCGTCCCGTCGGCGCCGAGTTTTACCGTGCTGCCGTCGGTACGCGTCCCGGCCAGCGGCGGTGCGGCACCGGAGGCCAGTCCGCTGTTTTGCCAGGTGCTCACGCCGGCGATGATGGCAACGATAATCAGGGCTTCGATGCCCCAGCGCTTCCAGCGTTTGGGATCACGCAGGGCGGTTTTGATGGAGGTCAGGTTCATAAGCGTGATGTTAGCAGCCGAAGCGTTTGAGTTTCTCGCACCCGACCCGACATGCAAGTCCCGTAAAGGAGAACAAGCGATGGATACCTCACAGGACACAGTGCACGTCGGACGTTCGGTCGAACGCCTCGTCGTCGGCAACCCAACCTCGGACGGCGCCGGTGTGCGTCTGACCCGCGTGCTGACGCACGACCTGCAGCGTCGTCTCGACCCCTTCCTGATGCTCGACGCCTTCGGTAGTGACGATCCCGACGATTACATCGCCGGCTTTCCCGACCATCCGCACCGCGGGTTCGAGACGATTACCTACATGCTCACCGGCCGCATGAAGCACCGCGACAGCGCCGGCCATGAAGGCTTGCTGGAAAGCGGCGGCCTGCAGTGGATGACCGCCGGGCGCGGCGTGATTCATTCCGAAATCCCGCAGCAGGAACAAGGCGTCATGGAAGGCTTCCAACTCTGGCTCAACCTGCCGGCAACCGAGAAAATGTGCGCCCCCTGGTATCGCGACTTTGCCGCTGCCGAGCTACCGCAAGTCAAATTCGGCGCTGGCGTGACGGCACGCGTGCTGGCCGGCGAGAGCCATGGCGTCGCCGGAGCCGTACAACGCGCGGCGACTTCACCGCTCTACCTGGATGTGCATCTGGCGGCCGGAAGTCGTTTCGACCAACCGCTGGCGGCCGACCTGAATGCCTTTGTCTATGTCTATCGCGGGGCGGTGCGGATCGGCACAACGGAGATTCCGTCCGGCCGCATGGCAATTCTGGGCAATTACGGCGATGGCGTCGCCATCGAAACAGCGGAAGCGGCGCGACTGATTCTGGTCGCCGGGCGGCCGCTGGGCGAACCGATCGCCCAAGCCGGTCCCTTCGTCATGAATACGCAGGAGGAAATCCAGCAGGCCTTCGCCGACTATCGCGCCGGCAAGCTGGCCTGATCCGGATCAGCACTGCTCCCACGGCAGACCTTCGAAGCGCCAGCCGTTTTCCGAACCGCGATGGTGGTGGTCGTCGAGTTCGCCCTCGAAGCCGTGCAGGACGTTATAGACGCGCGAAAAGCCCGCCTCTTCCAGGGCGTTGCCCGCATCCACAGAGCGGTTGCCGGAGCGGCAGATCAGCACCACCGGCCGATCCTTGGCGTGGCCGGCGAACTTCTTCACCTCGCCGACGAAATGCGGGTTGATCTCCCAGTCCGGCCCGTCGTTCCAGGCGACATGCAGAGCACCGGCCGGATGGCCGACGAAAAGGAATTCCATCTCGCTGCGGCAATCGACGAACAAGGCTTTCGGATTGTCGTGCAGGAATTGGGCGGCTTCTTTGGGGGTCAGGTGTTCCATGTCAGTCTCCGTGCAAAATGGTCGGGAACAATAAAGCCGAATGGTCGATAAAGCAAGCGCGGGGGGCGCAATCAAGGACGTACTTGCCACCT
>CAZAWN010000125.1:0-8697 GCA_964488825.1 uncultured Methyloversatilis sp.
CGCCGACTTTCGCTTTCAGTTGCCTGGGCGTCGCATCCTTCAGCGCCGGGCCCGGCAGGTTCGTCGTGCCTCTCGCCGTGTCCCCTTCCCTCAGCTTGAACATGCCGACCGCTTGCACCAGCCCGCTCGCCTGTTCTTCCAGGCTTTCCGCCGCCGCCGCCGCCTCTTCGACCAACGCCGCGTTCTGCTGCGTCACTTCGTCCATCTGGCTGACCGCTTGCGTGACTTGCTCGATGCCCGAGCTTTGTTCGCGACTGGCGTTGCTGATATCCACCACCAAACGCGCCACTTGCTGGAAGCTCGTCACCACTTCGTCCATGGTGTTGCCGGCTTCATTCACCAGCTGTGCGCCCACTTCAACCTTATCGACCGACTCGGCTATCAGCGCCTTGATTTCCTTGGCCGCCGTCGCACTCCGTTGCGCCAGGTTGCGTACTTCGGTGGCGACAACCGCAAAGCCGCGCCCCTGCTCGCCGGCACGCGCCGCTTCGACCGCCGCGTTGAGCGCCAGAATGTTGGTCTGGAAGGCAATGCTGTCGATCACCCCAACGATGTCCGCAATCTTCTTCGAACTCGCCTGGATGCCGCTCATCGTCTCGACAACCTGCTTGACCATCTGCCCGCCGCGCGTGGCTATTTCGTTGGAACTCCCCGCCAGCTGGTTGGCTTGCCTTGCGCTTTCCGCGTTCTGTTTCACCGTCGCATTGAGCTGCTCCATCGAGCTCGCCGTCTCTTCCAGGCTGCTCGCCTGTTCCTCCGTCCGGCTCGACAGGTCCTGGTTCCCCGCCGCAATTTCCTTCGAGGCCGTGTTGATCGCTTCCGTCGCTTCCTTGATCCGCCCCACCACTTCTCTCAACCGCTCTACCGTCGTGTTCGTGTCGTCTTTCAGCTGACCAAAGGTGCCCTCGTAGTTCTTCTGGATCGTCTGCGTCAGATCGCCCTGCGCAACGCGCTGCAGCACGGCAGCCACGTCGTTCAGTCCCGCCGAGATCACTCCAGAGAGCTGGTTCAGGCCTTCGGAAAGCTGTCTGAAGAAACCTTCCTTGCTGTCGGTGCCGAGACGGGCCGTGAAATCGCCACGACCTGCTGCCGCAATCATGTGAGCCACTTCCTGCTCCACTTGCACCTCGGCGGTTCGGTCGAGCCAAGTGGTGACACGCCCCAGGATAGTCCCTGTCGCGTCCTGGATCGGACGCGCCGAGAGACGCAAATGATGGGCGCCCAGGACGATATCGAAATCGCGGCCGCGCACCACCGCATCGGCCATATCCGCCTGAACCTTGGCGTCGGTCAGGACCGTATCGGTGAGCTTCTGTCCGGTCAGTTCGGCCAGGCTCTTCCCGCTCACCGTCTTGAGCAAGGCTTCCGCGGCGGGGGTGGCATGGATCAGCAGTCCGCCGGCATTGGAAATCATGATCGCTGCTGTCGAGCTGTACAAACCCTGCTTGATCCGCGCCATCTCCTCGGCCTGCCGTTTGGTCTCCACCACCTCGAAGCCGAGCTTCACCTGCATGGCCTTGGCCGAATCGAGGATGGCGGCCATTTCATCGCGCTGATTGATGGTAATGGCGAAGTCCAGCCGCCCTTCGGCAAACTGGCGGAAATACGTAGCCGCCTCATCGATCGGCCGGCGCACGGCCTTGACCAGCGTCAGGCCGAGCACGATGGCCAGCATCACTGCCGCGATGATCAACCCGATGACCAGCTGGAAGGCCCGCGCCGCATCGACCTTGGCCAACTCGTAGCCCTGCTTGGCACCCTTGATGACCTCGGTCAGTTGGGCGTTGATGGAATCGCCAATCGGATCGATGGCCGGGTAGAGCCGGTGGACGGTCAACTCAGTCACCGCCGCCATGTCCTTCTTCTGCAGCATTTTCTCGAGGTCGGCCACCACGGCATCGGCCGCACGCATCTGCTGCGATATCTTTTCCACGATCCTGCGCTCTTCTGGCGGATGATTTTCCGAAGAAAATCTGCCCCACACCTCGCCGATCTTGCGCCTGGCTTCGGCGACGTTCTTGAGCGCTTCTTCCGGGGTGAAGTTGCCATTGCGCGCCTTGTGCGCGGTATCGACAATATTCACGGCATACATATCAGTCACAGTCTTGAGGTCATCGAACTCGCCGACATGCTCCTCGTACATGTCCTTGATTTCCCGTTCCATGTCGCTCATCTCGCTGAACGACAACAGTCCCTGGAAAATCATCACCAACAACAGCACCAGGAAGGAGGCCATCACGCGCTGGGCAACAGTGATCTTGCGCAGGGCCAGCTTGAACTTGCTATCCGGCAGGGCCTGGCCCTCGACCACGACCAGGCCGCTATTGCCGGCACGAATCTTTGCGTAGGCCGCTTCCGCCGCAGACACCGCCTCGCGGCTCGGCTTCTCGCGCACCGACATGTAGCCCACTACCTGGCCGCTTTCGAACAGCGGCGTGGCATTGGCCTTGACCCAATAGTGGTCACCATTCTTGCAGCGGTTCTTGACGTAGCCCGTCCAGGGCCGGCCCTGCTTCAGGTTGTTCCAGAGGTCGGCGAAGGCCTCGGGTGGCATGTCGGGGTGGCGCACCATGTTGTGCGGCTCGCCGAGGCACTCCTTCTCGGTAAAGCCGGAGATGTCCAGAAACGTCTGATTGACGTAGGTGATTCGCCCCTTGAGATCGGTCTTCGAGACGATGATCTCGCCATCCTTGAGCATGACCTCCTGATGGGTGACTGGCAGGTTACTACGCATGTTTTCTTCTCTCCTGATGGGTGACAGGCAGGTTACTACGCATGTTTTCTTCTCTCCGGATACGCTCTCGCGGTTCAGTAAGTGATCAGAACTCTTCCCATTCCTCGTCGTTGTTGGCAAGGTGGGGTGGAGGGAGCTTGCCGGCCGGCTTGGCGCTTGCTGGTGCCGTCCGGCCAGCGCCGACTTTCTCTGCTAGCTGTTTCGGTGTCGCGTCACGCAAGGCCGGGCCCGGCAGATGGGTCGGGCCGCGTCCCGCTTCGCTTTCCTCCAGCTTGAACATCCCCACCGCCTGCACCAGCCCGCTCGCCTGTTCTTCCAGGCTTTCCGCCGCCGCCGCCGCCTCTTCGACCAACGCCGCGTTCTGCTGCGTCACTTCGTCCATCTGGCTGACCGCTTGCGTGACTTGCTCGATGCCCGAGCTTTGTTCGCGACTGGCGTTGCTGATATCCACCACCAAACGCGCCACTTGCTGGAAGCTCGTCACCACTTCGTCCATGGTGTTGCCGGCTTCATTCACCAGCTGTGCGCCCACTTCAACCTTATCGACCGACTCGGCTATCAGCGCCTTGATTTCCTTGGCCGCCGTCGCACTCCGTTGCGCCAGGTTGCGTACTTCGGTGGCGACAACCGCAAAGCCGCGCCCCTGCTCGCCGGCACGCGCCGCTTCGACCGCCGCGTTGAGCGCCAGAATGTTGGTCTGGAAGGCAATGCTGTCGATCACCCCAACGATGTCCGCAATCTTCTTCGAACTCGCCTGGATGCCGCTCATCGTCTCGACAACCTGCTTGACCATCTGCCCGCCGCGCGTGGCTATTTCGTTGGAACTCCCCGCCAGCTGGTTGGCTTGCCTTGCGCTTTCCGCGTTCTGTTTCACCGTCGCATTGAGCTGCTCCATCGAGCTCGCCGTCTCTTCCAGGCTGCTCGCCTGTTCCTCCGTCCGGCTCGACAGGTCCTGGTTCCCCGCCGCAATTTCCTTCGAGGCCGTGTTGATCGCTTCCGTCGCTTCCTTGATCCGCCCCACCACTTCTCTCAACCGCTCTACCGTCGTGTTCGTGTCGTCTTTCAGCTGACCAAAGGTGCCCTCGTAGTTCTTCTGGATCGTCTGCGTCAGATCGCCCTGCGCAACGCGCTGCAGCACGGCAGCCACGTCGTTCAGTCCCGCCGAGATCACTCCAGAGAGCTGGTTCAGGCCTTCGGAAAGCTGTCTGAAGAAACCTTCCTTGCTGTCGGTGCCGAGACGGGCCGTGAAATCGCCACGACCTGCTGCCGCAATCATGTGAGCCACTTCCTGCTCCACTTGCACCTCGGCGGTTCGGTCGAGCCAAGTGGTGACACGCCCCAGGATAGTCCCTGTCGCGTCCTGGATCGGACGCGCCGAGAGACGCAAATGATGGGCGCCCAGGACGATATCGAAATCGCGGCCGCGCACCACCGCATCGGCCATATCCGCCTGAACCTTGGCGTCGGTCAGGACCGTATCGGTGAGCTTCTGTCCGGTCAGTTCGGCCAGGCTCTTCCCGCTCACCGTCTTGAGCAAGGCTTCCGCGGCGGGGGTGGCATGGATCAGCAGTCCGCCGGCATTGGAAATCATGATCGCTGCTGTCGAGCTGTACAAACCCTGCTTGATCCGCGCCATCTCCTCGGCCTGCCGTTTGGTCTCCACCACCTCGAAGCCGAGCTTCACCTGCATGGCCTTGGCCGAATCGAGGATGGCGGCCATTTCATCGCGCTGATTGATGGTAATGGCGAAGTCCAGCCGCCCTTCGGCAAACTGGCGGAAATACGTAGCCGCCTCATCGATCGGCCGGCGCACGGCCTTGACCAGCGTCAGGCCGAGCACGATGGCCAGCATCACTGCCGCGATGATCAACCCGATGACCAGCTGGAAGGCCCGCGCCGCATCGACCTTGGCCAACTCGTAGCCCTGCTTGGCACCCTTGATGACCTCGGTCAGTTGGGCGTTGATGGAATCGCCAATCGGATCGATGGCCGGGTAGAGCCGGTGGACGGTCAACTCAGTCACCGCCGCCATGTCCTTCTTCTGCAGCATTTTCTCGAGGTCGGCCACCACGGCATCGGCCGCACGCATCTGCTGCGATATCTTTTCCACGATCCTGCGCTCTTCTGGCGGATGATTTTCCGAAGAAAATCTGCCCCACACCTCGCCGATCTTGCGCCTGGCTTCGGCGACGTTCTTGAGCGCTTCTTCCGGGGTGAAGTTGCCATTGCGCGCCTTGTGCGCGGTATCGACAATATTCACGGCATACATATCAGTCACAGTCTTGAGGTCATCGAACTCGCCGACATGCTCCTCGTACATGTCCTTGATTTCCCGTTCCATGTCGCTCATCTCGCTGAACGACAACAGTCCCTGGAAAATCATCACCAACAACAGCACCAGGAAGGAGGCCATCACGCGCTGGGCAACAGTGATCTTGCGCAGGGCCAGCTTGAACTTGCTATCCGGCAGGGCCTGGCCCTCGACCACGACCAGGCCGCTATTGCCGGCACGAATCTTTGCGTAGGCCGCTTCCGCCGCAGACACCGCCTCGCGGCTCGGCTTCTCGCGCACCGACATGTAGCCCACTACCTGGCCGCTTTCGAACAGCGGCGTGGCATTGGCCTTGACCCAATAGTGGTCACCATTCTTGCAGCGGTTCTTGACGTAGCCCGTCCAGGGCCGGCCCTGCTTCAGGTTGTTCCAGAGGTCGGCGAAGGCCTCGGGTGGCATGTCGGGGTGGCGCACCATGTTGTGCGGCTCGCCGAGGCACTCCTTCTCGGTAAAGCCGGAGATGTCCAGAAACGTCTGATTGACGTAGGTGATTCGCCCCTTGAGATCGGTCTTCGAGACGATGATCTCGCCATCCTTGAGCATGACCTCCTGATGGGTGACTGGCAGGTTACTACGCATGTTTTCTTCTCTCCTGATGGGTGACAGGCAGGTTACTACGCATGTTTTCTTCTCTCCGGATACGCTCTCGCGGTTCAGTAAGTGATCAGAACTCTTCCCATTCCTCGTCGTTGTTGGCAAGGTGGGGTGGAGGGAGCTTGCCGGCCGGCTTGGCGCTTGCTGGTGCCGTCCGGCCAGCGCCGACTTTCTCTGCTAGCTGTTTCGGTGTCGCGTCACGCAAGGCCGGGCCCGGCAGATGGGTCGGGCCGCGTCCCGCTTCGCTTTCCTCCAGCTTGAACATCCCCACCGCCTGCACCAACCCGCTCGCCTGCTCTTCCAGACTCTCCGCCGCCGCCGCCGCTTCTTCTACCAGCGCCGCGTTCTGCTGCGTCACTTCGTCCATCTGGCTCACCGCCTGCGTCACTTGTTCGATGCCGCTGCTCTGCTCCCGGCTCGCGTTGCTGATGTCCACCACCAGCCGCGCCACTTGCTGGAAGCTCGTCACTACTTCGTCCATGGTGTTGCCCGCTTCGTTCACCAGCTGCGCTCCACCTTCTACTTTGTCCACCGATTCGGCAATCAGCGCCTTGATTTCTTTCGCCGCCGTCGCACTCCGCTGCGCCAGGTTCCGCACTTCCGTGGCCACCACCGCAAAACCCCTCCCCTGTTCGCCCGCACGCGCCGCTTCCACCGCCGCGTTCAGCGCCAGGATGTTGGTCTGGAAGGCAATGCTGTCGATCACCCCAACAATGTCGGCAATCTTCTTCGAGCTGGCCTGAATCCCACTCATGGTATCCACCACTTGCTTGACCATCTGCCCGCCGCGTGTGGCTATTTCGTTCGAGCTGCCCGCCAACTGGTTGGCTTGCCTTGCGCTTTCCGCATTCTGTTTCACCGTGGCGTTGAGCTGCTCCATCGAACTCGCCGTCTCTTCCAGGCTGCTCGCCTGCTCCTCCGTCCGGCTCGAAAGGTCCTGGTTCCCCGCCGCAATTTCCTTCGCCGCCGTGTTGATCGCTTCCGTCGCCTCCTTGATCCGCCCCACCACTTCCCGCAGGCGCTCCACCGTCGTGTTCGTGTCGTCTTTCAACTGACCAAAGGTGCCGTGATAGTCGCCACTCATGGTTTGGGTCAGGTCGCCACGCGCCAGCGCCGTCAGCACCTCAGCCACGGCGTTCAATCCACTCGATGCGGTTTCGAGCAGCTGGTTGAGCCCTTCCGCCAGATTGCGGAAGAAACCTTCCTTCCCTTCCATGTTCAGTCGCTTGCCGAAGTCGCCCTCGTTCGCGCCTGTGATGATGTCTTCAATCTCCCTTTCCACCGCCACTTCGACCGTGCGGTCCTGCCATTCGGCCACAGCACCCAGCCGCTCGCCTTTGTCATTGAAGACCGGATTGGCGGTAACTGTCATGTGCCGGCTGCCAATTTCCAGTTTGGCGACATAACGGTTCGTGAATTCGGCCAGCATCTTGGCCTGGTGCGCCGGGTTCTTGTGGAAGATGTCGATATTGGCCCCTACCAGCTTGTCGGCATCGAAGTTCGGCAGTTGCTGGCGGATGCCCTCTTCCGCCGTTTTGAGGATCGCTTGCACCGACTTGTTGGTGTAGATGATGGTCCGCGATGGATCGGCAATCATCACGCCCGTACTCACGTTGTCCAGCGCGATCTTGATCCGCGTCATTTCGTCAGCCTGGCGCTGGGTATCCGACACCACGAAGCCCATCTGCGTCTGCATGGACTGCAGCGCCTGATTCAGGCGGCCGAGCTCGTCATTGCGGGTGATTTCGATGGCATTGCTGTAGTTGCCCTGGGCAATGTTGCCGAAGGTCCCGATCGCCGCTTCGATGGGCCCGCGAATGCTACGGATCAGGCGTATTACGGTAAAGAAACCGATCCCCAGCATCGCCGCGAAAGAGGCAACCAGCAACATCAGGGTGTTTTGATAACGCGCGTCGGACTGTCGTTCTTCACTCGTAGCGCGCTCCAGATGAAACTTGTACAGCTCGTCGGCCTTGGCCGAGGCGGTGGTATAGGCCGGGTTGATCTTCCTCAGGATGAGCAGGTTGGCTTCGGTAAACTCCTCGGCAAGTATCGCGTCACGGGCGGGAATCAAGCCTTCCTGCACATAAACCTTGCGAGCTGCAGCATAAGCCTCGGCAATCTCTTTATGGCCCTCGTCATTGAGCATTTGCACGTTGCTGTCATTCTCGGCGAGAAGCTTGAGATACTCTTCCCAAAGGCTGTTGATCTCGCCGATATTCTTGGTAATCGCGTCGGTATGCAGGGTCGCCGGATGGTCATGCAGGTTGTAGAAAGGGCTGACCGGATCGTGCTGCAAGGCCAACAGTGCCTGGGAGCGATTGTCGGCCATCAGCTTGTTGATGCGTCCAACGATGCTGACCGGCTGGAAGCGATGCTCGAACTGGGCCTCGACAGCGAAGTTGGTGCGGGACAGACTGATCATGGCATAAATCATCACAGCCGCCACAATCAGGCCGAGCCCTCCCAGGATCACCGCCATACGGCCACCCAGATTGAGCCTGCCGATGATTCCAGGCTCGCGACTGACCGCCTGACCGTAGCGGATTTTCAGATTCCCTTGCTTACGTTCGCGAAACTGCTTGTACACGGCTTCGTGCGCATCGATCATCGCCTGCGACGGCTTGCGGCGCACCGACAGATAACCAGTGACTTCGCCTTTTTCCATCATTGGCGTGGCATTCGCCAGCACCCAATAGTAGTCGCCGTTCTTGCAACGGTTCTTGACGTAGCCCGTCCACGGACGGCCTTCCTTCAAAGTCCGCCATAAATCCTCGAAGGCCTCGACCGGCATGTCGGGATGCCGCACGATGTTGTGCGGCTCGCCCATCAGCTCGGCTTCCGTAAACCCGCTGATCTCCAGAAAGTCTTTATTGACGTAGGTAATGCGCCCCTTCAGGTCGGTCTTGGAGACGATCAACTGCTGGTCGGTCAGTTTGACCTCGTTCTGCGTGCAAGGCTGGTTGATACGCATCGTCGTTTCTTTCCTTAAAACTCGGCCCATTCCTCGCCGTCGTCAGCGAGATGGGGTGGGGGA
>CAZAWN010000126.1:0-8649 GCA_964488825.1 uncultured Methyloversatilis sp.
CTGGCGCGCACGGCGGCGATACGCGCCGGATCGAGATCGGCGCAGACCACGCCCTCGCCTTTATCCAGCCGCGCCAGCACCTCGCCCCAGGGATCGACGATCAGGCTGTTGCCGTGGGTCATGCGGCCGGTGGGATGCAGTCCGCCCTGGGCGGAAGCGAGCACATAGCACTGGTTCTCGACGGCGCGCGCGCGCAGCAGCATCTCCCAATGTGCCTTGCCGGTGGTGTCGGTGAAGGCAGCCGGCAGGACGATCAGGTCGAGCATACCGAGCTTTCGAAACAACTCGGGAAAGCGCAGGTCGTAGCAGATGCCCAGACCGACTCGCGCGCCCGGCAGGGCGAACGCGACCGGTTCGGGCGCGCCGGCTTCGATGGTTTCCGCCTCGTCATACTGTTCGGCGCCCTGACGAAAACCAAACAGGTGAATCTTGTCGTAGCGCGCGACGCGCCGTCCTTGCGGGTCGAACACCAGGCAACTGTTGCGAAGCTTGGCCGGATCGTCCGCACGCAATGGAATAGAGCCGCCGACCAGCCAAATGCGATGACGCGCTGCGGTTGCGGCGAGAAAATCCTGGATCGGCCCGCTCCCCTCCGACTCCCGCACCGCCAGGCGGTCGGCGTCGCTGCCGCCGATGATCGGAAAATATTCCGGCAGGGCGACCAGTTGCGCGCCGGCTGATGCCGCTTCGGCAATCAGCCGGGACGCCGTAGCAAGGTTCGGTGCAAGCTCGGGGGTCGAAATCATCTGGACAGCGGCGATGCGGAGCGTGTCGTTCATGGCGTTGGCGCGGCGGATGCAGGGAGCTGGCGGGAAATTTTCGTCACGAGCGGATCGGCCCACGGGCCGGTGACCGCGTATTCGTAGGCGAAGATCTGGTCGATGGGATCGTTGAGCAGCTTTTGCGCCGCCCAGGCGACCACGCCGGCGGCCGGATTGACCGCGATCATCGCCCCCACAGCGATGCTTTCGCCCAGCGCGGGCTGGACACGCACCTTGAGATTCTGCGTCTCGGCGTTGAGGTCGGCCTGGCCGGAGAGCAATATCTTCGCCGCCGGGCCGCGAATGCGCAATTCGTCCGTGCTCATCACCCCGCGCTCAATACGTGCTTCGCCGGCAATACTGTCGAAGGCGAAACCCTCGCTGAAGATATCGCGGAAATCCAGTGTGATGCGGCGCGGCAGGGACTGCAGCGACAACACGCCCAGCAGACGACCGACGCCCGGTTCGAGCTTCTTGAACTGGCCCTTGTCGACCTCTGTCTTGAGTCGGCCGGACAGGCTGTGCAAGTCGAAATCGAAGGGGCTGCCAGCCCAGCGCAATTCGCCCGCGAGGGTTCCCGACCCGCGCCGCACGGCGTCGGGCATTTCCATCGTATTCAGCAGCTTCTCGATACTGTCGACTTCCAGCTTGAAGTCAAGGGCGGTTTCCTGCGCCGCGCTGTCGGCCTGCCAGCGGCTCGTGCCGCTCAAACGGGCAGCTTCATTTTTCATCTCGACTTTCGCCTGCCAGAGGCCGGCGCGATTTTCGGCGTTCACCTTGGCTTCGCCCAGCGCCAGCCGACCGAGTTTGAGGCTCTCCACGGCAAAGTCGATGGAAGGCATGTCGCGCCGCTGTTGTTGTTCGACCTTTTCTTCGGCCTTGCCTTCGGCGCCGGGCAGATGCAGGCGGGCGAAGCGACCGACGATACGGCCCGCCCCGGCCGTATCCCAGTTGAGCTGCCCTTCGGCCTCGCGACTGTTGAGCGCAAACTGCCAGCGCGCTCCGCTGCGCGAACCTTGCAGCGAGACATGATTGAACTTCCGCTGCGCAGCATGCAGCTCATTACTGCGCAGATCGATGCTCGTCAGTTCCGGCCAGCCGGACGGCAAGCTTGCCTGCTTGCCGTTGCCGGCAAATAACGCCTGCCAGCGATCAATATCCAGTTGCGGAAGATTGACCGCCAGCGCTACCCCCCGCGGCGGCGTTGCAAGCTTCTGGCGTACTGCCGGAGCACCCACGGCGACCCGTCCCCGCCAGGCCTCGCCCGACTGCTCCAGACGCACCGTCACCGCGTCGCCCAGACTGGCGTTCCACTCCCCGCGACGTGGATCGATGCGTCCCTGCACCACCAACGGCAAGGGTGTCGCCGCCGACTTGTTGAACGGCACAGGCAGGCTCGATGCCAGTTCGCGCAAATCGGATTCGATGCGCAGCTCGGCGCTAGGCTTCTTCACGCTCAAACTTCCACGCCAGGAAGCCTCCCCGGAAAGATGATCAAGAGCGCGCACACCGTAGAAACGACGCAACTCACCGGCACTCGCGCTGCCGGCAATGTCGATGCGTACCGTACCGCCGGGCTGCGTACCGATATCGAGGCGCAAGGGCAGATCGAGAAACCGGGCGCGCAGGTTTTTCGCCTGCAAACGATCGGCCGTAAACGCGAGATCGCCCTGAGCGGCCATCAGCGGCGGCAGTTCGGGCAGCGCGATCAACTGGTTGTCGGCAAATCGGTAACGTCCCTGTACCTGGGTATCGACGATATGGCGCAAGGGCATGGTCAGCTTCAGGTCTAGCTCGCCGTTGCCGGTCGCCCGCATGGCTTCGGTGAAATGGTCGATACGCTCGCCCACCGGACTCTCCTCGATGAAATCGAGAAAACGCTGCGTTGCGCCCCTGGCGCGTCCGTTGACGACGAGAATCTCCTCGGGCGCTTCAAGATCGGCGATTTCGGCGCGCACATCGGCAAGATTGACTCCCATGAGCTTGGCTCGCTGGGCGCGAATCAACATGCGTTCGCCCTCGAACAACAGTTCGCCGTCAATACCCTCGATGTTCGGCCAGCCCGACGCATAGGCCAGCTTGGCGCCGCGAATCCCCCCCTTGACCTGGAAGATGCCCTGCTTGCCGCCGCGGAAGGGAAACTCGGCGAGCGGGCCTTTCAGACGCAGGCTCGTGCTGTCCGAACGGCCGCCCAGGATGCTGGCGCGCAACCAGTCGCGTGCATCCTTGTTTACCGCCAGCGGCATGTAGCGCCATACCGCAGTCCCTTCGCCGTTGATCAGTTTGGCCGACAGATCGATCTCGCCGGGTCCCGACCCGGTATAACGATACGTGCCCGTTGCCTCGCCCGCGGCATCGGCATTGTCGAAACTCACCCGCTGCAACAGAAGATCCACCCCCTGCGCTGCAGCGCGCCAGCCGATGTCGGCCTCCAGCCGGTTCAACTGCAAAGTCGGCTCCGGGAAGACGGCAGGCATCTCGATGCGCACGTTGCGACTGGCCAGCGTCGCCTTGCCGCCGCGTTCGTCGCCTTCGATGCGCCCGGAAACGCCGCTGAAACCCGGCACCTTCCCGTACGCCGCCAATGCCAGATCGTCGAACCCGCCGAAGATGCGCCAGCCTTCCGGAGCCTCTGCCGCTCCGCGCCACGCCAGCGTCAGTCCAGCCAGCCGACCACGCGGCGCAAAATGGCGCAGATTGTCCCGCACCGCCGGCGGCAAGGGGAAATGCTCCATCAGACCGGCCAGCGCCGCCAGATCGAGTTGGCTGACAGAAAATTCCCCGCCCCGGTTGCGCGCCGCCGTGGTCAGCGTGAGCTCAGCCCGGGTCTCGGTCACCCCGAGGCCCTGATCCGTTTCCATGGCGAGCCGCTTCAGCTCGCCGACATAACCGCTGCTGGTCTTGCGACCGCTCATCCAGCCCTCGACATGCCGCAAGGATAGCGCCGCCAAATCGGGCTGCAGGCGCAGGTGCAGATCTTCCAGCCGGACGTCGGCTGTCGCCGCCGTCGGCGTCAAGTTGGAAAAATCAAGCCAGAGCCGCACATCCCCCTTGCCGCGATTCAGTTCCAGCGGCAGGTCCAGCCAGGGAGCCAGCGCCGCCAGATCGATGCCGGCAAGATCGGCATAGCTGGCGCCCTGCCAGCCGCTTAGATCGTCGAAGCTCCGCCCCGACAAATTGGCGCGTACATCAATGTGTGCGGCGATGCTCCCCGAAGGTTCAGCCGTTAAGCCAAAACTGTGGTTACGTCCGAGATTGCGCAGGACAAAGTCGAGCTTGTCGAGCGTCAGGGGCGGTGCGCCGCGCAATTCGTCATGCCAGGTGATGCGGGCATCGCGCACCACGATGCGGTACTGCTCCAGCAGCCAGTCGGCAAAGCCGCTTTCGCCATCGCCCTGCAGCGGCAAGCCGGCGATATAGACAACACCAGAAGAATCGCGGCGGATATCCAACGCCGGCGAGAAGATTTCCAGGCGATGCAGGCGCAGCTCCATAAACAGGAACGAGGCCCAACCAATTTCGGCTTCGACGCGGTCGAACGCCAGCGCGGGCTCGCCGTTGCGGTCGCGTACCTGCAGCTTGTCGATGCTCAGGTAGGGCTGCAATCCTGGCCAACTGGCCCTCAGACCGCCAATCTCGACCGGCAGGCCGATGGCGGTGGAGAGTTGCTGCTCGATCATGCCACGCCAGGCATTGATCTCGGGCACGATCAGGTAACGCCCAACGATGATGATCGTCGCTGCGGCGAAATACAGCACCAGGGTCGCCCGGCCGATCCAGCGCAACAGGGAACGCAACAGACCGCCGGAAGAAGAGGAAGACGCAGCAGACACGTGGATGGGAGGATAGGCGGGACTAGAATGCCACGATTCGACGGGATGCAAATTCTAATCCATGCCCTTACTGCCTACGCCGACCGATTTCTCGCGCTATCTGACACGCCTGACCCAGGCGCGGCCCTCCTTGCACAACGAACTGGACGCCGCGACGCCGCTTGATGCCGCCCTGTTGCAGACGTGGCTGGCGGCCGACCCGCCCACTGAAGACAACTTGAAGCCCGCATTGCGCCGACTCAAGCAGCGCGCCATGGCGCGCATCGCCGGCCGCGACCTGAGCGGCCGCGCCGATCTGGCGGAAGTCGTCGAAAGCATGACCCTGATCGCCGACCAGGCAGTCGCCACGGCGCTGGAAGTGACCGAAGCCGCCCTCATCGCCCGCTACGGCGTGCCGCACAACGCCGCTGGCGTGCGCCAGCAGCTCATCGTCATTGGCATGGGCAAGCTCGGCGGACGCGAGCTCAACGTTTCCTCCGACATCGACCTGATCTTCGTTTATCCCGAGGACGGCGATACCGATGGAAATCGCTCCATATCGAATTTCGAATTCTTCGGCCGTCTCGGCAAGAACCTGATCAACGCCATCGCCGACATCACCGGCGACGGCCAGGTGTTTCGCGTCGACATGCGCTTGCGGCCGAACGGCGATTCGGGACCGCTGGTGTGCTCCTTCGCCATGCTGGAAAACTACTTCTACACTCAGGGCCGCGAATGGGAGCGTTACGCCTGGATCAAGGCGCGGCCGATGACCCCGAGCACCGGGGAACGCTGGGACGAACTGGAGGATATCCGCCGCCCCTTCGTGTTTCGCAAGTACCTCGACTTCGGCGCCATCAATGCCATGAGGGATCTGCACGCGCAGATTCGCCGCGAAGTGGCGAAAAAGGACATGGCCAACAACGTCAAGCTTGGCCCCGGCGGTATCCGCGAGATCGAGTTCATAGCGCAAGTCTTTCAACTGATTCGCGGCGGACGCGACCGCAGCTTGCAGATCAAGCCGACGCTCGACGTGCTCAAGCTGTTGGTCGATCGCGGCCAGCTCGAACTTGAGGACGTGATCGCCCTTTCGTCGGCCTATCGATTCCTGCGCAAGCTGGAACACCGCCTGCAATACCTGGACGATGCTCAAACGCACATGCTGCCGGAAAGTCCCGAGGACCAGCAACGCGTTGCCCTCGCCATGGGTTTCGCCAACTACGAGGCCTTGCTGATGGAACTGGACGACCACCGGCAGACAGTCGAAGGGCATTTCGACAATGTCTTCGGCGCTCCCGAGACCGACCGGCGCGCGCCCGACACGGACTGGACGCAGGCCGACGCCTACGCCGGGGAGTTGGCCAAACTCGGCTTTGGCGCGACGGCATCCTTGTGCGAACGGCTCGCCGCGATCCACACCGGCACACGCTACCAGCAGCTCAGCGAACAGGCGCGCGAACGTTTCGACGCCATCGTGCCGCGCGCGGTAGGCGCCGCCGCCGCGATGCCCAACCCCGACGAGAGTTTCGCGCGCATGCTCGACCTGTTCGAAGCCATCGCCCGCCGTTCCGCCTACCTCGCCCTCTTGCTGCAATATCCCCACGCGCTCGATCAAGTGGCCAAAATCGCCAGCGCATCTTCATGGGCGGCCGACTACCTGCTCAACCACCCGGTGCTGCTCGACGAACTGCTCGACATCCGCCTGCTGCAGATGGCGCCCGACTGGCCGCTATTCCGCCAGCAACTGACCGAACAAACCGACGCGCTGGAGCCCGACACCGAGCAGCAGATGGATGCGCTGCGCGAAGCGCATCACGCTCAGGTATTCCGTCTCGCCAGCCAGGACATCGCCGGCCTGCTGACGGTGGAGAAACTCTCCGACCATCTTTCCGAACTCGCCGACAGTCTGGTCGACCGCGCCATCGTTCTCGCCTGGCGCAAGCTGCTGACCAAACACCGCGACACCCCTGCCTTCGCCGTGATCGGCTACGGCAAGCTGGGTGGCAAGGAGCTCGGCTACGCCTCCGATCTCGATCTGGTCTATCTGTTCGACGACCCGGATCAAGAGGCCGGCCGTACCTACGCCAAACTCGGCACGCGTCTCAACACCTGGCTGTCGCTGCGCACCGCCGCCGGCATTCTCTACGAAACCGACCTGCGCCTGCGGCCGAACGGCGACGCCGGGCTGGTCGCCGCTTCGATCGCTGCCTTCCGTCAGTACCAGTTGGAGAACGCCTGGGTCTGGGAACATCAGGCGCTGACACGCGCCCGTTTCGTCGCCGGCGATCCCGGGATCGGTCGGGCTTTCGAACAGATCCGCGTCGAAATCCTCTGTCAGCGTCGCGACCGGACCAAGCTGCGCGAGGAAGTCCTCGCCATGCGGCGCAAGATGTCAGATAACCTGGCCTCGCGCGGCAACGACGACATTTTCGATCTCAAGCAGGATTTCGGCGGTCTGGTCGATGTCGAGTTCCTCGTCCAGTACCTGATCCTCGCCCACGCCTGCGACCACCCGCAACTGACCGGCAACCTCGGCAATATCGCCCTGCTGCGCATCGCCGCGGAATGCGGGTTGATTCCCGCCGACCAGGCAGAGACCGCCCGCGACGCCTATCGCGAATACCGCCACCTGCAACACCTGCGCCGCCTCAACAACCTTGACAGCCGCGTCGCGGCCGCCCCGCACACCGCACGCATTGCCGCAGTGCGCGCCCTCTGGAAACACGTGTTTGGAGAAAACTGACCATGCCCGTCAATTACGCCACGCCCTCACCTGAACTGCTTTTTCCCGTCGCCGGCGTCAAGCTCGGCACCACCGAAGCCGGCATCCGCAAAGCCAACCGCCGCGACCTCACCCTCATCGAACTCGCCCCCGGCAGCCGCGTCGCCGGGGTGTTTACCAAGAACAGGTTTTGCGCCGCGCCAGTGCATGTCTGCCGTGAGCACCTCAAGAAAGCCGCCGGCGCCGCCACCGTATTCGTCAATCCGCTCAGCGGCGAACGCCGTGAAGCCGTGTTCGCCGATCCGCAGCCGAGCCCCAATAGCATCCGCGCCCTGGTCATCAACACCGGCATCGCCAACGCCGGCACCGGCGCGCCGGGCATGGACGCCGCCCGCCAGACCTGTGCCGCCGTCGCGAAGTTGATGGACGTGCGTTACGACCAGGTACTGCCCTTCTCCACCGGGGTGATTCTCGAACCGCTGCCCGTCGACCGCCTCAAGGCCGGCCTGCCCGGCTGCCTCTCGGCACTGCAGGCCGACGGCTGGCACACCGCCGCGCACGCCATCATGACCACCGACACCGTCGCCAAAGCGGCTTCACGCAAAGTCGGCGCTGGCAGTACGGCATCGACCATTACCGGAATCGCCAAAGGCGCCGGCATGATCCGCCCGAACATGGCGACCATGCTCGGCTTCATGGCCACCGATGCCACGATTTCCCAGCCGATGCTGGAACGCCTCGTCAAGGAAGCCGCCGACGAATCCTTCAACTGCGTCACCATCGACGGCGACACCTCGACCAACGATTCTTTCGTCCTCATCGCCACCGGCCAGGGACCCGCCAAGTTCGAGACCATCGACGCGCCGGGCTGGGCGGAGTTCAAGCAGGCGGTGATCGAAGTCGCACGCGAACTCGCCCAGGCCATCGTGCGTGACGGCGAAGGCGCCACCAAGTACATCGAGATCGCCGTCGAAGGCGGTAAAAGCGTCTCCGAATGCAAAGCGGCCGGCTACGCCATCGCCCATTCGCCACTGGTGAAAACCGCCATGTTCGCCTCCGACCCCAATCTCGGCCGCATCCTCGCCGCCATCGGCTACGCCTGGAACATCGACCCGGCGCTCGCCGATCTCGACGACACCAAGGTGCGCGTCTGGCTAGGCGAAGGCAACCGTGAAGTGCTGGTTGCCGAACACGGCGGCCGTGCCGCCAGCTACAAAGAGGAAGATGGGGCCGCCGCCATGCAGCCAGCCGAGATCAAGATTCGCGTCGACCTGGGCCGCGGCAATCACCGGGCCAAGGTGTGGACCTGCGATTTCAGTTATGACTATGTGAAGATCAACGCGGATTACCGGAG
>CAZAWN010000127.1:0-8619 GCA_964488825.1 uncultured Methyloversatilis sp.
CCTTCCTTCTCGGCGCGCAGCATGATCGGCGTGCCATGCGTGTCGTCGGCGCAGACATACCAGCACTCGTTGCCACGCATCTTCTGGAAGCGCACCCAGATATCGGTCTGGATGTATTCGACGAGGTGGCCGAGGTGAATGGCGCCGTTGGCGTACGGCAGGGCGGAGGTGACAAGAATCTGGCGCGCGGACATGGTGGTTACCCCTTGAAGTAGGCGACGATTTTACGGGTTCTCACGGTTCGCTCGGAGAGTCGTCGGCGCCTGAATTGCCGACTTCAGATGATGTAGGATGGTGCGCCATGACACATAGAACCGTGATCAGGATGCTGCGATGACGCATCTACTTTCGCCTCTCGGGAGCGGGTACGCATGATACGGCTGCGACGCGCGACCCGGCAGAAATGGCTGCTTGCGCTGGTGGCCGCCTGCATTGCCACTGCCTGTGTCGAATTGATGTTGCGTTCCGGTTTTACCGCCGGAACAGAGAACGTTTATCTCGATTTCTGGCACCGCCTCGCTCAAGTGCGTTATGTGCCAAGCCACACGGCGCTGGTGATGATCGACGACCCCAGCCTGACCGCACGCCCCGATGAGCCGCTCGCATTCTGGACGCCGCATTTCTCCCGCGCGCTCGCAACGCTCAGGGAGGTGGGCGTCAAACAGGTTGCCATCGACTTTATCTTCAGCGGCAGTCCCGAACGCTGGATAGAAAAGCTCGGCCTGATGGGCGATGACGCGGCGCGCGGCTTCGATAGGCCGTTCCGCGAACAACTCAGCCGGGGCGACGTGATTCTTGCGGGCGTGAAAGTCGGCGCTGGGGACACGGCAGACGACTTCGTCCTGCCGCACCCCGATTACCTGCTCGCCCTGCCCGGATTCGATCTGCTTGCGCATATCGGTTTCGCCAACCTCATTTCCGATCAGGATGGCGCCGTGCGCCATTTCACTTTCGTCGAAGCAAGCGGCAACTACGTCGAGCGCGAAGGACTGCCCCAATATTCTCTTGCCGGGCTGGCTGCACTCCGTGCCCGCGGCCAGGATCTGCACGCCCCGCACCTGCTGTTCGGTGGCAAAGTCCGCAAGCCGCAAGAAGTGCTTCCCATCGCGTTTGCCGGGCCGCCCGGAACCTTCCGGCCGCTTTCCTTTGAAAGCCTGTTGCGTCCCGACGCAACAAGCCTGCCGGAGGTCAAGGCGCTGGCCGGCAAAGTGGTGGTCATCGGCGCCGGCTATGCGGGGGTGAATGATGTCCATCCGGTTCCCTACACATCGTCGGTACTGGGGGCGGGCAAGCTGATGCCCGGGCCGGAAATTCAAGCCAATATCATCGAGACGCTGCTCTCGGAACGCATCGCCGAACCGCTTCCCTTGCATTGGCGGCTGCTTGTTTTTTCTGGAGTTTTCGGCGCGCTGGCCTTTGTCGGCGTCAGGTTGGCGCCGCTGCATGCCCTGATTCTTGTCATGGTGATTGGCAGCCTTGCAACAGGCATCAGTTATTTAGCCTTTATGAGCAACTGGCTGATACCGCTGGCTCATCTGCAAATCGGCCTGATGATCGTGCTGGGGTGTCTCGTCCTGCTGCGCCTGACGCGCGAAGAACGAGAGCGCGCGCGCATTGGCGCCACCTTGGGGCGCTACGTATCCAGCCAGGTAATGACCACGCTTCTGGACTCGCCCGATCTGCCTCAGTTGGGCGGACAGTCACGGCAGATGACCGTGCTGTTTTCCGATATCCGGAATTTCACGACCTTCAGCGAACGGCTTTCCGCCCGTGAAACCGTGGAAGTGCTGAACAATTATTTCGAGCGTGCCTGCAAGGTGTTGCTCGACGAAGGAGCGACGATCGACAAGTTCATTGGCGATGCCGTGATGGCCGAGTTTGGCGCCCCGCTTCCGCAGGAGGATCATGCACAACGCGCTCTGCGGGCGGCGGTTGCCTTACGCCGGGTAGCCGATGATTTCCGACAGTGGATGACGGATCGTTTCGGCGATCGCGCGCTTCCGGAATTCTCGATCGGAGTCGGCCTGCACAGCGGCGAAGCGGTCGTCGGGAATATTGGTTCTTCCATTCGCATGGAGTACACGGCGATCGGCGACACCGTGAATCTGGCCTCGCGGCTGGAGGGTAAAACCAAAGAGATTGGCTGCGTGATCCTTGCCAGTTCGGATACCATACGTTTAGCAGGAGCCTCTGTCGTGACAGGGCGATCCGAAGTGGTAAACATCAAGGGACGCGCACAGACGATTACCGTCTATGAAGTGCTCGATGTTGTTCCGGTGACATAAAAGGAAATACAGCCATGACATTCCGAAAACTTGTTCTCGTTCCGCTCTTCCTGCTGTTTTCTGTTGCCATGACAGCCGGCGCTGCCGAACCGCAGGGGAGCGTATTGGTGACCGCGGTCAAAGGACAGGTCTTCAGGCTTGTTCCAAATGCAAAGGAGCCCGTATCCGCATTCATCAAATTGAAAACGGGCGATCTGCTTGAGCTCATTGGCGATGCGCAAGTACAGTTGGTATTCTTTGGCAGCCATCGTCAGGAACTCTGGTCGGGCAACGGCAAGCTGGAGATTGAGCCCCAGCAAGGCAAGGGAACCGGACTTCCCCAGCCACAGGTCAAGACTTTGCCCGAAATGCTCGTCAGGCAGATTGCCAAAACCCCGAGCATTGATAGTCAGGGACGCGCAGGGGTCGTGCGGCTGCGTTCGATTCCCGCTCCGGAAGCCTTGACGAAACTCGAACAAGACTATCGCCGCTTGCGCATGGAAGCGGCGAGGGACGACCTCAATCCGGAGCTATTTCTCCTTGCCGGTCTGCTGGAAATGCGCGAACTCGACCGTGTCGAGCAAACCCTGAAAGACATGCAGACTGCGCACCCCAGCAACATGGAGGTCAAGGTACTGGTTTCCCTATACCGGAAGACCCTCCAGAACCTGCGGGAAAAAGGCTGATGTTCAGCCTGGTTGAAGCGCTGAGGGCAATCTTGAACAGGGCGCGGTAGCCAGTTCGAGTTCAGCCAGAAAGGCCAGCGCTTGTGCGCGATTCTCGCCGCACATTTCTCTGGAAGGCTGCAGTCCGGTACAGCAGGTGGGACGTTCCGGCAAGCCGAAGATGCGACAACGAAAGTCGGCGCTCAGATGACGGCACGGCGTCCCGGCCGGTTTGCCGAGGGTCGAGATCGACGGCGCAATGCAGCAGGCGCCGCAATCGGGGCGGCAGGCAAGGAGTGGATTCATGTGCGTATTGTCGCTTGAACGGGCCGCGAATGCCCTCATGTGCGGTTGTTAGAATCCGCCACCCATTCCAGAAAGGTTTTCCCCATGTCCATTACCGAACAATCCGCCCAAGAAGCCCTCAAGTCCGTCATTGATCCCAACACCCATAAGGACCTGATCGGCAGCCGCAGCGCCAAGAACATCAAGGTCAGCGGCAGCGACGTCTCGGTGGATGTCGAGCTGGGCTACCCGGCGAAGAGCCAGATCGAACCAATGCGCAAGTTGGTCATCGATGCCCTCAAGGCCGCCGGCGCGACGAATGTTTCGGCCAATGTGTATCAGAAGATTGTTTCCCACGCGGTGCAGAAAGGCGTCAAGCTGGTCAGCGGCGTCAAGAACATCATCGCGGTTGCCTCCGGCAAGGGCGGCGTCGGCAAGTCCACCACGGCGGTCAACCTGGCGCTCGCCCTGGCCGCCGAAGGCGCCAGCGTAGGCCTGCTCGACGCCGATATTTATGGCCCCTCGCAACCACAGATGCTCGGCATTCCCGACAGTCAGCCGGAGTCAGCCGATGGCAAGAAACTCGAACCGATGATGGCGCACGGCATCCAGGCGATGTCGATCGGCTTCCTGATCGATCCCGAGACGCCGATGGTCTGGCGCGGCCCGATGGTCACCCAGGCGCTCAACCAGTTGCTCGGCGATACTAACTGGCGCGACCTCGATTACCTCGTTGTCGACCTGCCGCCCGGCACCGGCGATATCCAGCTCACGTTGGCCCAGCAAGTACCCGTCACGGGTTCCGTGATCGTCACCACGCCGCAGGACATCGCCCTCCTCGACGCACGCAAGGGCCTCAAGATGTTCGAGAAGGTCGGCATTCCGATTCTGGGCGTGGTCGAGAACATGAGCATTCACATCTGTTCGAAGTGCGGCCACGAGGGGCACATCTTCGGTTCCGGTGGCGGCGAAAAAATGTGCGCCGATTACGAGACTGAGCTGCTCGGTTCCCTGCCGCTGGACCGGAACATCCGCGAACAGGTCGATTCCGGCAATCCCACCGTCGTCGCCGATCCGGAAGGTCGTGTGGCGGAGATCTACCGCGGCATCGCTCGCCGCATCGGCGTCAAGATCGCCGAGCAGGCCAAGGATCACAGCACCAAGTTCCCGAGTATCGTGGTGCAGAACACCTGATCGGCTATTCCCCGAAATCTCCCGACCAGACAGCAAAAAAAGGGCGGCTCGTTAGCCGCCCATAAGATGCCGCTTGCGCAGCATTCACTCGTCGCTCGTTCCCAAAAAATACACAAACAGTGTCATTGATGCGCCGGGCAATTACCTTGATCCAGCTCAATTCCGGATAAAAATAGTCGGCTGTGCCGTACCCGCTGCGGGGCATTTCATCTCGCCAGCGCCGAGTTTCAGCGCCCCTTGACGGCGTAGATACCCGCAGCGTTGCGCCAGTAGCCCTTGTAGTCCATACCGCAACCAAACAGGAAACGGTCGGGCGCGTCAAGCCCGGTGAAGTCGGCGCGCATCCCTGGTCGGGCCTTGCGCTCGTGCAACTTATGCACCAGCACCGCGGTCAGTACCTCGGCCGCGCCGGCATCGCGCACGCTTTGGCAAATGGCGTCGAGCGTATGGCCTTCGTCGAGAATGTCGTCGATGATCAGCACGGTCCGCCCGGTCAGGTTCTGTGTGGGACGAACGCGCCAGTCGAGAAACGTGCCGTTCAGCGCATGGCCATACCGTGTGGCATGGAGGTAGGCCAGTTCGAGCGGGAAATCCAACTTTGAGATCAACCGGCCGGCGACGATCAGGCCGCCATTCATCACGGTATAGATCAGCGGGTTGGCGTTCTTCAGGCGTCCCGACACCTCCGTTGCCATGTGCTCGAACGCCGCATCGACAGCGGCGGGACTGGCGACACAATCGGCTTCGGCCTGAATGCGGCGGATTTCTTCCAGCAAGGTTTCCTGCATGTCGGTGCTCCGGATTAGCCGAGGAAAGCAAACTTGAACACGAACAAAACCGCAATGATGGCCACTATCGGCGAGAGTTCGCGCGCCTTGCCGGAGAGCAGTTTCAGTACTGTGTAGGCGATGAAACCGAAGGCAATGCCGTGCGCGATCGAGAAGGTGAAGGGCATGGTGATCGCGGTGATCACGGCGGGAGCGGTTTCGGTGAGGTCGTCCCAGTCGATTTCGGCGAGGCCTCGCGCCATCAGCACAGCCACATAGCACAGCGCCGGGGCCGTGGCATAGGCTGGCACGGCAGCGGCGAGCGGCGAAAAGATCAATACGGCAATGAACAGCAAGGCGACAACCACGGCGGTCAGGCCGGTGCGCCCCCCGACAGCGGTGCCGGCAGCGGATTCGATATAGGCCGTGGTGGAGGATGTGCCGAGGCCGGCGCCGGCCACGATGGCCGTCGAGTCGGCCAACAGCGCCTTTTTCAGACGCGGCAGCTTGCCGTCCTTGTCCAGCAGGCCGGCGCGATGCGCCACGCCAACCAGCGTGCCGGAGGCGTCGAACAGTTCCACCATGAAGAAGGTGAGGATCACCACCAGCAAGCCCTTTTCCAGCGCGCCGACGACATCCATCTGCATGAACACCGGCGCGAGCGAAGGCGGCGCGGCGACGATGCCATTGATCGTGGTCAGACCGAACAGGGCCGAGGCGACAGTCACGGCAAGGATGCCGATGATGATCGCCCCCGGCACCTTGCGCTGTTCCAGTGCGACGATGATCAGGAAACCCGCCACTGCCAACAGTGCACCGGGTTGATGAATATCGCCCAAAGTCACCAGGGTGGCCGGGTGAGCGGCGATCAGGCCGGCGTTTTTCAAGCCAATGATGGCGAGAAACAAGCCGATACCGGCGGAAATGGCGAATTTGAGCGAGCGCGGAATGGCATTCACGATCCACTCGCGCACGCGGAACAGACTGACGAGAATGAACAGCAACCCGGAAATGAACACCGCACCGAGCGCCTGTTGCCAGGTAAAGCCCATGCCGCCCACCACGGCGAAGGCGAAATAGGCGTTGAGTCCCATGCCGGGGGCGAGCGCGATCGGGTAATTGGCGTACAAGCCCATGATGGCCGAACCCAAAGCCGCAGCGATGCAGGTGGCGACAAATACCGCATCCTTCGGCATGCCAGCGGCGGAGAGGATGTCCGGGTTGACAAAGATGATGTAGGCCATCGTCAGAAAGGTGGTGAAGCCCGCCATCACTTCCGTTTTTACGTCGGTGCCGTGGGCCTTGAGGTCGAAAGTGCGTTCCAGCATGAGGGAGCTCCCGTAAAGTCCGCCGCGTTGCGCGGGGAGGTTTTTCTAGTCTGCTGCGTACAACGCGCGGCAGTATACGCCCGCCATGGGGAGGGATCAGAACGGCGGGGCGCTGAAGAATTCGACCGGGCGGCCGTCCGTCGGATGGAAGAACGATAGCGCCATGGCATGCAGGTGCATGCGGGGCGCAGGGATCGGCGGGGCATAGAGCGGGTCGCCCAGAATCGGAAAGCCTAGCGCCGCCAGATGAACGCGCAATTGGTGCGAACGGCCGGTCACGGGCTCCAGTTCGACACGCGTGGTGTCGCTGGCTGCTATGTATTCGATCGCTCGCCAGCGGGTGCGGCTCGGCTTGCCGAGCACCGCATCGACCTTGCTTTTCGGTCGGTTCAGCCAATCGAGCACGAGCGGCAGGTCGATTTCACCCGAACCGTCCAGTCGGCCAATGACGCAGGCGCAATAGCGTTTGCCCACTAGTCGTTCCTCGAACGACCGGTTCAGACGCCGCTGGGCCTCGGCACCGCGCGCGAAACAGAGGAGACCCGAGGTGTCCATGTCGAGTCGATGCACAATCAAGGCGTCGGAATAACTTGCCTGTACGCGGGCGCTCAGGCAATCCTGCTTGTCCGGCCCGCGTCCCGGCACGGCGAGCAGCCCCGCCGGTTTCTCGGCAACGATCAGCGCGTCATCGACATGCAGAATGTGGAACTTCATCAAACTCGGCGCTGGTGCGACGGCAAGCGCTTACTGCGCGAGCTTATGGATGGTCAAGATGCCCAGCCCGGTCATCAGCAGCGAGCCAAACAGATGCAGGGATGCCGCACCCACTGCCCAGCCGTAGCGGGCATTCTGAATCAGGTGGACGACCTCGGCCGAGAAGGTCGAAAAGGTCGTCAGCGCGCCGAGAAAGCCGGTGACGAAGAACAACTTCAGTTCCGGCGGCAGTTCGGCGTTGAAATGGAAAATGGCCACCGCCACACCGACGAGATAACCGCCGATCAGGTTGGCGGCGAGCGTACCCAAGGGCACGGCGGCAAAGACCGGGTTGAGCCAGAGACCGAGACCATAACGCGACCACGCACCAAGGATGGCGCCGAGTCCGATGGCGAGCAGGGGATGGGAGAGCATGGCGCAAGTATGCCACAAACTTCGTGTTACACTAATTCCGTGAATCACGAACGGAGGCCGTCATGCCCAACCTGACCATCACCACCGACGAGGAAACCCTGCGCTGGGCGCGCATCGAGGCCGCCAAGCAGAACACCAGCGTATCGAAGCTGGTGGGGGAAATGCTGGCCAAGCTGCGCAAGCAAGAGGACGACTACGATCGGGCGATGCTGGACTTTTTCTCCCGCAAACCCTACCTCGACCCGCCGCCGCGCGACGACGGCCGCCGCTGGCCCACGCGCGAGGAACTCTATGACCGCCCGGTGTTGCGCAAATAAGCATGCGTCTGACGTTTATCGACACCAACATCATCGCTTACGCCCGCGATAGTCGCTATCCGGACAAACAGGAGCTTGCGGAAGCGTGGCTCGGCGCACTGGCGCGCCAGCGCGCCGGTCGGATTTCTTCGCAAGTGCTGATCGAGTATTACTCGGTCGCCATTCATCCCAAAAAACTTGCCCTTCCTGCAGCTGCGGCGCAAGCCGATTGCCGCGCCTTGCTGGCGTGGAACCCGCTGGCTCCCGATCTCTCCCTCTTCGAGTCCGCCTGGGCACTTTCCGACCGCTATAGCCTCTCCTGGTGGGACGCGCTGATCGTCGCCGCCGCATTGCGCCAGGAATGCACTTTGCTGCTCTCCGAAGACCTGCAACACAATCTGATCGTGGATAATCGCCTGACGATCATCAATCCTTTCGCCCCCGACGCCCCACCGCCGCCCGCCGCACCATGACTGAAGAAAACAAAGTCTCGAATTTCATCCGTAACATCATCGACGCCGACCTTGCCGCCGCCAAGCACACGGCGATCCGCACGCGCTTTCCGCCGGAACCGAACGGCTACCTACACTTCGGCCACGCCAAGTCGATCTGCCTCAACTTCGGGCTGGCGAAAGACTACGGCGGCGCCTGCCACCTGCGCTTCGACGACACCAATCCGGAGAAGGAAGAGC
>CAZAWN010000128.1:0-8600 GCA_964488825.1 uncultured Methyloversatilis sp.
GATCGAGCTTGAGGTGGGTAACCTTGATGCCGCGCGATTCGAGGATGGCCCCGAGGCTGGCGGCGGCGATGCCTTTGCCCAGACTGGACACGACACCACCCGTTACGAAGACATATTTGGTCATGACAGGAAGCCGTAGCGGGAAAGCCGAATGATACCCGCTAAAACGCCCGGTTTTTAATCTCCGGCCACGCCTTGCGCAGGTAATACCCCATGGACCAGAGCGTCAGGGCCGCAGCCAGCCAGATCAAGACTTCACCTACTCTGGCGATGGGCAGCCCGAACAAAGCATCGTGATACAGCAGCAGCGGAATCGCGATCATCTGCGCGGTTGTCTTGAGCTTGCCAATGAAGGACACGGCCACGCTTTTTGCCGCTCCCAGATGAGCCATCCACTCGCGCAGGGCGGAAATCGTGATCTCGCGGCCAACGATGATGATGGCGACGATGGCATCGGTACGTTCGAGTTGGACAAGGATGACGAGCGCGGCCGCCACCATCAACTTGTCGGCGACCGGATCGAGGAAGGCACCGAATGCCGATGTCTGGCCTAGCTTTCGCGCCAGCCAGCCGTCGAACCAGTCAGTCACCGCGGCGAAGACAAAGGCTGCCGTAGCCAGCAGGTTCTGCTCATACACGGGCAGCGGCAGGTAATACACCCCAACCACCAGCGGGATGAGGACGATGCGCATCCATGTGAGCGAGTTGGGGAGGTTGAAGATCATGCGTGAAGTTGTCGGTAAATCGACTCGGCAAGCGTGCGACTAATGCCGGATACCCGGCAGAGATCTTCGATGGTCGCCGCCTTGACGCCCTCCAGTCCGCCGAAATTGGCCAACAGATTGCGTCGCCGTG
Source organism: uncultured Methyloversatilis sp. (assembly GCA_964488825.1). Classification (GTDB taxonomy): domain Bacteria; phylum Pseudomonadota; class Gammaproteobacteria; order Burkholderiales; family Rhodocyclaceae; genus Sulfuricystis. Next base: position 856 of record CAZAWN010000128.1, read on the forward strand.
TCGGTCCGATCCCGGCAACATCTTCCAGCGCCGAGCGACCACGGGCTTTCGCGCGTCGCGCCCGATGGCCGACGATGGCGAAGCGGTGCGCCTCGTCGCGAATTTCCTGAATCAGGTGGAAGCCAGCATTGTCCATGGCCAATTCTAACGGTTCAGGCCGTCCATGAACGAACAAGGTCTCCAGCCCGGGCTTGCGCTCCTCACCCTTGGCGACGCCGATACTCGCCAGATCGCTCAAACCGAGTTCCGCGAACACCTCGCGCGCCACAGCATGCTGCCCCTTGCCACCGTCGATCAGTACCAGATCGGGTCGAACTGTTTCCGGGTTCGAGCGATCCGGCTGTGCCGACTCGCCAGCGCCGAGTTTCTCGTAGCGTCGCGTCAGCGCCTGCCGCATCGCCGCGTAATCGTCGCCCGGCGTGATGCCGGAAATGTTGAAGCGCCGGTAGTCGCTTTTCTTCATCGCACCGTCGACGCAGACCACGCAGGAAGCCACCGTGCCCTCGCCCATCGTGTGACTGATGTCAAAACACTCGATGCGGCGCGGCGGCTCCGGCAGATCGAGCGCCGCGCGCAGCGCCTCCAACCGGCCGTCGGCGCGAGCTTGCGACTGGCGACGCGCGGTGAGCGCCAGTCGGGCGTTGTTTGCCGCCATTTCCAGCCAGGCCCGCTCCATCTCGTTCTTCGCCGGGCCACCCCGCAAGCCGGACGGAAACTCCTCCATCGGCCACGGGTCGAGAATCAGGCGAGCAGGTTCGTCACGTTCGGCATAGTGCTGCGCGAGAAAGGCAGCCAGCCCCTCCTCCGCACTCGCTTCCAGACCGGCTTGCGGAAAATGCGCCCGGTCGCCCAGATGCAGCCCGCCGCGCACCAGCGCCAGATTGACACACAGTTCGCCGCGCTCGACGACGGCGGCAACGATGTCGGCATCCGCAAGCTTGGTCGAACTGACATACTGGCGGTGCAGCACTGACTGCAAAGCGCGAATCTGGTCGCGCAGCGCGGCCGCCTGCTCGAAGCGCAGGGCCACGGATGCTTCCTCCATCCGCCCTGTCAGCTGCTCGATCACCTCGCCATGACGCCCCTTGAGAAACAACTCCGTCAGCTTGACATCCGCGCCGTAATCGTGTGCCGAAACCAAACCGACACACGGCCCTTTGCAACGCTGGATCTGATGCAGCAGGCAGGGTCGCGAGCGGTGAGCAAACACCGCCTCCTCGCAGGTGCGCAGCAAGAAGCTGCGCTGTATCAACTGGATCGCCTCGCGCACCGCCAATCCGCTCGGAAAGGGTCCGAAGTAGCGAGATTTTTTCTCGAACGCGCCGCGGTGATAAAAGAGCCGAGGAAACTCTCCCCCCGACAAGCCAATGTAAGCGTAAGACTTGTCGTCACGGAAGAGAATGTTGTATTTCGGCTTGAGCTGCTTGATCAGCGTGTTTTCAAGGATCAGCGCCTCGGCCTCGGAACGCGTCGCCGTCGTCTCCATACCCGCCACCTGCTGCAGCATCAGTGCGATGCGAGGACTGTGGCCGGTTTTCTGAAAATAGGATGAGACCCGCTTTTTGAGGTTTTTTGCCTTGCCGACGTAAAGCACTGCGCCTGTCGCGTCAAGCATGCGATAAACGCCCGGCGCTGCGGTGAGCGTGGCGAGAAAGGCTTGGCTATCGAAAGTCGGCGCTGGCATGGCGGCATAGGATAACGCGCGATCAGATTTTGCGCAGCCTATCGGCAAATGCGGGCAAATACCGGCCGATGCGGTTGTGCAGCAGGCATCGTTGCGGACGAATAGCATGGAATAGCGGCAAGAAACAATCGGTAGCGCTGCAATTGACCGAAGACTGGGCAGGTTAAATTCAGTACCTGAAAAATCAGCGGGAGAAATCGACTTGCGTATCGCAGTCTTCAATCAGAAGGGGGGGGTGGGAAAGACCACCACGGCGTTGAATCTTGCGGGCGCCTTGGTGCGTCACGGCAAACGTAGCCTGCTGATTGACCTGGACCCGCAAGCCCATCTCACGTCGATCAGAAGCAACGAGCGCATGTCAGTGGGCGCCAGTGTGTTTTCTCTCTATCAGAACAACCGCCCGCTGGCCGATTTGCTGCAAACCTGGCCGGACATCGGCTGGCTGATTCCGGCTCACGGCGAACTGATCAAGGTCGACTCGCTGTTCGGCAAAGGCCCCAGCATCCTTGGCAGGCTACGCAAAGGCTTGGACGAACTCGGCGGCAACGAAGCCGCTATGGCGAATGCAGCCGCTTATACGCTGATCGACTGCTGCCCGTTTCTGGGCGTCTTGTCGCTGAATGCCATCTTCGCCGCCGACTGCGTGGTCGTACCCGTTTCGTCGGACTATCTGAGTTTGAAGGGAGCGGAGCAAATCGACCGCACCTTGCGCGCTCTGGAACCCGTACTCAAACGCAGGGTGGCGCGACGTTACCTGCTGACGCGCTTCGATCGTCGCCGGCGCATGAGTTTCGAAATCGCGGACCGACTGAAAAAACAGTTCGGCAACGATGTCTGCACCACCGTCATTTCGGAAAATGTCGCCATCGCCGAAGCGCCGTCGGTCAACCGCGACGTTTTCGCCCATGCCCCCAGCAGTCGCGGCGCCGCAGACTACCTGGCCCTGCTGGGAGAACTCGAAACGAGTGGATTTCTCAAACCGGTGAGCGGCTGATCAAGCCCAGCACATCCTCGTAATTGGTCGCCCCCGCTCCTCCCATGATGCCAGTGGACTGACCAATACATTCGGTGCACTCCAGGATTTCACAGTTGTGATAAATCTGCCGCAGCTTGCGTTCGGCATCGGGAAGATCCCTACCGGATATCAACAGGTTATCAACTAACAAACCATCCCGCGTGTGGATACGGAAAGCAAACTTGGTGAAATAAGATGGTTGCACGAAAAGTCCTCGTTTGAAGCTTCGCAGCTTATGATTCTGCCTGCGGAACGTGATTATGCCACCTTCAGCCTTGCAGATTCTCCTCACGCCGCCGCTGCGGCCTCTCTGACCGCTGCAGCAATCGCTTCGGCTTGCGCAATCACCTGCGCTTCGTCTTCGCCTTCAACCATCACGCGCAGCAGCGGCTCGGTGCCGGAAGGACGCAGCAACACGCGCCCCTGGCCGGCGAGCAGGGTTTCGGCAGCGGCGGCGGCGGCCTGGATGCGCGCGTCGGCGCGCCAGTCGAAGGGCTGGGAAAATTTCACGTTGATGAGTTTCTGCGGGAACATCGTCAGGTCCGCGCAGGCTTGCGACAGCGTTTCACCCCGCGTGCGCAGGGCGGCCAGCACTTGCAGGGCGGCAACCGTGCCATCGCCGGTGGTGTGGCGATCGAGGCAGATGATGTGGCCGGAGTTTTCGCCGCCCAGCGTCCAGCCATTTTCCTGCATCAGTTCGAGGACATAGCGGTCCCCCACCTTGGCGCGCGCAAAACCAATGCCGAGACGGCCGATTGCCTGCTCAAAGCCAAAATTGCTCATCAGCGTGCCAACCAGCCCCGGCAAGCCGGAGCCGCCCTGCCGATGGCGCGCGATGACGTAGAGTAATTCGTCGCCGTCGTAGAGGCGTCCGGCGGCATCGACCATCATCAGACGGTCGGCATCGCCGTCAAGGGCGATACCGAGATCGGCGTGGTGCTGCACGACCTGCTCTTGCAAGAATTTCGGTTTCGTCGCGCCGACGCCCGCGTTGATGTTGAGGCCGTCCGGGGCAGCGGCAACGGCCATCACCTCCGCGCCAAGTTCGTGAAACACCTTGGGGGCGACGTGGTAGGCCGCGCCGTGCGCGCAGTCGACCACCAGTTTCAGACCGCGCAGGTCGAGATCGTTGGGGAAGGTGCTCTTGCAGAATTCGATATAGCGGCCGGCGGCATCGTCGATGCGGCGCGCCTTGCCGAGTTGGGCCGAGTCACGGCAACCCATCGGCGCATCGAGCCGCGCTTCGATTTCCTCTTCCACTGCGTCGGGCAGCTTGTAGCCGCCGGCGGCAAAAAACTTGATGCCGTTGTCGTCGTAGGGATTGTGCGAGGCGGATATGACCACGCCGGCGGCCAGTCGCAAGGCGCGCGTCAAATAGGCGACGGCAGGGGTCGGCAGCGGCCCGCACAGCATCACATCCACGCCGGCGGCGGAAAAGCCGGATTCGAGGGCCGCTTCGAGCATGTAGCCGGAAATCCGCGTGTCCTTGCCGATCAGCACCGCCGGCCGCTCGCTGTCTTTCGTCAAACCCTGCGCGCGCGCATGCGCGACTAGCGTTTCCCCGGCAGCGAACCCCAGCCGCAGGGCGAAGTCGGGGGTAATCGGAAATTGGCCAACACGGCCGCGCACCCCATCGGTGCCGAAATATTTTCTGCCCATTTTTATGGTCTCCCTTGAAATCCCTGCATGGCTTGCCAGACGGCCAGCGCATCCTTGGTCGCCGCCACGTCATGCACGCGCACGATGTGCGCGCCGCGCTCCACGGCCAGCACGGCGGCCGCCACACTCGCCGGCATGCGCGCCGCGCCGTTTGGCTGGCCAGTCACCGCGCCGAGCATCGATTTGCGCGATAGCCCCGCCAGCACCGGCAAACCGAGTTCAACAAAGCTCCGCAATTCGCGCAAGAGAGTGTAGTTGTGTTCGACCGTCTTGCCGAAGCCAAAACCGGGGTCGATCAACAGGCGCTCTCCGGCAATGCCGGCCGCGCGGCAAGCCAGGGCGCGGGCGAGAAGAAAATCACACACCTCGGCAACCACGTCGCCATACAGCGGACTCGCCTGCATGGTGCGCGGCTCACCCTGCATGTGCATCAGGCAGATACCGACGCCGCTGGTCACCACGACCTCCAGCGCCCCGGGCGTTTGCAGGGCCGCGATGTCATTGATCAGCGCCGCACCTTCGTCGATCGCCATGCTCATCACTTCGGGCTTGGTGGTATCCACTGAAACCGGCAGGCCCCAGTCGCGCACCGCTTTCAGCACCGGCAGCAGGCGACCGATTTCCACTTCAGCCGCTACCGGCGCCGCGCCGGGGCGCGAAGATTCGGCACCCAGATCGAGAAGGTCCGCCCCAGCGGCCCGTTGCGCTTCGGCGTGAGCGATAGCGGCGCGCACATCGTCGCCCCTGCCGTCGCCGGAAAACGAGTCGGCGGTGAGATTAACGATGCCCATAATCAGGGGGCGATCGAGGGAGAGGCGATAAGAGCCGCAGCAAAGCATTGTCATGCACGCATTCTACTGGCAGGGCCGGGGCGGGGACGGGGTGCGGCTACCCTTCGTCAGATACCGCGACAGCACGTTCGAACAACGCAATCGACTCCACATGCGAGGTTTGCGGGAACATATTGGCGATGCCCGCGGCCATCAGTCGGTAACCCTTTTCGTGCACCAGCACGGCGGCATCGCGCGCCAGCGTGGCCGGGTTGCACGAAACATAAACGATGCGCAGCGGGGCACTCTCGTCCAGCGTCTTCACCAGTTCTACCGCCCCTTCGCGTGGCGGGTCGATGAGCATCTTGTCGAAACGGCCCCAAGCGGCAAGTTGTTCCGCCGTGGGCGTAAAAAGATTCGCGACGTGATAGTCAATGCGTGACTCAAGTCCGTTGAGCACGGCGTTGTCGCGCGCCCGCGCCACCAGTGCGGCGCTGCCCTCGACGCCAACAACGCGCGCGCCCAGTCGGGCCAGCGGCAGGGTGAAATTGCCCAGCCCGCAGAACATGTCGGCAATGCTCTCGCCGGCACGCACATCCAGCAGGCCGAGCGCACGGCGCACCAGTACGCGATTCACATCGTGGTTCACCTGGGTGAAATCGGTCGGACGAAAGCGCAGGGTCACACCATAATCGGGCAGGCGGTAATACGGAAACGGCTCCGTCAACGGATGAAAGGGCGCGGCGCTATCGGGTCCTGCGGGTTGCAGCCAGAGAGAAACGCCCTCCGCGTCGGCAAAGGCGCGCAAGGCGCTTTCGTCGGCGGCGGTCAGCGGTTCGAGGATGCGCAACACCAGCACGGGCAAACCATCGCCGACCGCCACTTCGATCTGCGGCAGACGCTCGGCGATCGACAGGGCACCGACCAGTTCACGCAACTTCGGCAACAACGCAGAAATCGGCGCTGGCAGGACGGCACAGGATGTCATGTCCGCCACGTAACTGCTGCGTTTTTCGTGAAAACCAACCAGCACGCCGCCCTTCTTTACCACCTTGCGCACCGTCAGCCGCGCGCGGCGGCGATAGCCCCAAGCCGGCCCGACAATCGGTGGCAGAATCGTCTCGGGCCGCAGGCGTGCGATATGCCAGAAGGCATCTTCCAGAATACGCTGCTTGGCCGCGGCTTGCGCCAGCGGTTCCAGATGCTGCATGCTGCAACCGCCGCACACGCCGAAATGCGGACAGGCCGGCGTCACGCGCAGACAGGAAGTCTTGAGGATTTCATCAGCGCGCGCATTCTCGAAGGTCGGCTTGCGGCGAAAGCTCGTGTAGCTGACGCGCTCGCCGGGCAAGGCCCCTTCGATGAAAATCGCCTTGCCCTCAACATGGGCAACGCCGCGGCCCTCGTGATCCAGCGATTCGATCTCTGCAATACTCATAGTTCCCGCCATGCAAAACCTTCCGTTTGACTTGCCACCCCGATCCAGTCGGCCGAGCAGCCCAGAGCTTCCGCCAGGGCGGCACGCGCCAGCGTCGGCGTGTTGTTTTCTTCCGAGAGATGCGCCGCCACGACATGCTTCAGGCCTCGCCCCGCGATCCGCCGCAGCAGTTCCGCCGCGGCGCCATTGTCCAGATGCCCGAAGCCGCCGGCAATCCGACGTTTCAAGGCCGGAGGATAGCGCCCGCGCGCCAGCATCTCGGCGTCGTGATTGCATTCCAGGACCAGCGCCGCGCAATCGGCCAGCATCGCCACGATGTGCGGAGTGAGCGCGCCGGCATCGGTGAGCACGCCGAGCCGCTGCGTACCGTCGGCAAAGACAAACTGTGTCGGCTCGCGTGCGTCGTGCGGCACCGGGAAGGGGTGAATTTCCAGTGCGTCGATAGCGAAACACGCATGGCTGTCGAAACGCCGCACGCCAATCCTGTCCAGCCCGCCCGCCGCCGCGGTGCCATGACTGGCATAAACCCGCCAGCCGAAGCGCGCCGCACAGCGCGCCGCCCCACCGACATGATCGGCGTGCTCATGGGTAATCAGCACGGCAGTAATGCTCTCCGGCTCCGCAGCGAGGCGCGCTAAACGGCGCAGCAACTCGCGCGGCCCGAACCCGCAATCGACCAGCACGCGTGTACCGTCCGATTCGACCAGCAGGGCGTTGCCCTTGCTGCCGCTACCCAGGGAAGCGAAGCGCATCATGCCGAGCGCTTGATCTCGCGAACTATCGATAGGTTCGCTTTGTCAGGAGGAATCATCGAAATGGGTGCGGGGATGAAAGACGAGACTCGAAGCATCAAAATTCATCTGGACAATAAGAGTGCAGGATTCTAGCCGTCGCCCCAGTTCAACCGTGACAATCTCAATATTTACCGGGGAATTCTCTTGCAGCGCAGCACGAAATCTATTTATAATCCGCCGCTTGCTTTGCACTGCAAGGCAAAATTCTCACACTCGGCGCCGAATGGGTGCCTCCATTGGGGAGGAACCGGCCGGGTGGCGGATCAACCCATATCGGAGAACTCGATGAGCACAACCATGCGCCAGATGCTGGAGGCCGGCATTCATTTCGGCCACCAGACCCTTGTCTGGAACCCCAAGATTGCCCCGTACATCTTTGGTCATC
>CAZAWN010000129.1:0-8592 GCA_964488825.1 uncultured Methyloversatilis sp.
GCAATGGCGGTTCCGCCCGCGAAATAGCAGCGGGCCTCACGCAACAGCGGTGCATTCATTTGCGCCAGGACGGCGGCTATGCGTTGATGGTGAGGCCGGCTATACATTGAGAACGCCATGCCCATACTGAACCGTCAGTCGGTCGATCAGTGCCCGCTCTCTCGGCGTAATGCTTTCGAGATCGACGAAACGCCAGTTGGATTCGTAAAGCGCCAAGGCCTCATCCTCCGCAACCTGGCGCACTTTGCGATTCCACGCCAGCAGCGCAAGTTCAGGATAGTCATCGATATTGATGAGGCGGGCGGGCAGCATGGCTCGGACTTTACCGCATTCGTTATGTGATGGCTTGGACGGTGACAATTCGCGGCTTGGAAAGGGGGGAATCCACTGAACAGCAGCTGCCGTCCCGCCAGCGCCGACTTTTGTGCCGCCCGTATAATCCGCTCCCTCTCTGCTGCCCCGTACCGCCGTGTCCAAACTCGCCCACGAAATCGCCCGCCGCCGCACTTTCGCCATCATTTCCCACCCCGACGCGGGCAAGACCACGCTGACCGAGAAGCTGCTGTGGTTCGGTGGCGCCATCCAGGTCGCCGGCGAGGTGCGCGCCCGCAAGGCGGCACGCCATGCCACCTCGGACTGGATGGAACTGGAAAAGCAGCGCGGCATCTCGGTCACCTCGTCGGTGATGCAGTTCCCCTACCGCGAGCACATGGTGAACCTGCTCGATACGCCGGGCCACGAGGATTTCTCGGAAGACACCTACCGCACACTGACCGCCGTCGACTCGGCAACGATGGTGATCGACTCGGTGAATGGCGTCGAGGCGCAGACCATCAAGCTGCTGGGCGTCTGCCGCTTGCGCGATACGCCCATCGTCACCTTCATCAACAAGCTCGACCGCGAGGGCCGCGCGCCCATCGACCTGCTCGACGAGATCGAGGACGTGCTGAAGATCCAGTGCGCGCCGATGACCTGGCCGATCGGCATGGGCAAGAGCTTCCGCGGCGTTTATGACCTCTACGACGACTGCGTCTACTTCTTCGATCCGCAGGCCGAGAAAGGGACGTCCCGCACCATCGAGCGCCTCGACAACCCGGAACTCGACGAACTGCTCGGCTACCAGGCCGCAGAGTTACGCGCCGAGGTCGAACTGGTGAAAGGCGCTTCGCACACCTTCGACAAGGACGCCTACCTCGCCGGCAAGCAGACGCCGGTATTTTTCGGCTCGGCGATCAACAACTTCGGCGTACAGAGCTTGCTCGACGCCATCGTCGATCTGTCGCCGTCGCCGCAGCATCGCCCCGCCGCGACCAGACAGGTCGAACCGCTTGAACCGAAATTCTCCGGCTTTGTGTTCAAAATCCAGGCCAACATGGACCCGAAGCACCGCGACCGCATCGCCTTCGTACGCGTTTGTTCCGGCCACTACACCCGCGGCATCAAGCTCAAGCAGTTGTCGACCGGCAAGACGCTGGCAGTCAACAACGCCATCACCTTCATGGCACAAGACCGCAGCACCACCGACGAAGCCTGGCCCGGCGACATTCTCGGCATTCCCAACCACGGCACCGTCGTGCTCGGCGACAGCTTCACGGAGGGCGAGGACCTGAAATTCACCGGCATCCCGTGCTTCGCCCCCGAACACTTCCGCCGCGCGCAAATCCGCAACCCGATGAAGATGAAGCAGTTGCAAAAGGGTCTGCAGCAACTCGCCGAGGAAGGCGCGACGCAGCTCTTCAAGCCGCTCGGCTCCAACGACCTGATCCTCGGGGCAGTCGGCATGCTGCAGTTCGATGTCGTCGCCCACCGACTGGAGTTCGAATATGGGGTGGATTGCTTCTTCGAGCCGGTCAACGTCGCCACCGCGCGCTGGCTGCGCGGCAGCGATCTCGCGCTGCGCGCGCTGGAAGACCGCGCCGGCGTCAATCTCGCGCTCGACGGCGCCGGCGACTATGTCTATCTCGCGCCGAACCGCGTCAATCTGCAGATGGCCCAGGAGCGTCATCCGGACATCACCTTCCTGGAAACCCGCGAAATTCACTAATCCCGATGGCCACCGGCCAACCGAATTTCCTGCCGATTGATCGCACCCGTCTCGCCGGCAATCTCTGGGGTGGTTTGGCAGCCATGCTGGTTGCCCTGCCCTCCGCGATTGCTTTCGGCGTCACCATCTTCGCGCCACTCGGCGGTACGCTCGCCGCACACGGGGCCATGGCCGGCATTCTCGGCGCCACCGCACTAGGACTGATCGCCCCCGCCTGCGGTGGCAGTTCGCGCCTCATCACCGCACCCTGCGCACCCGCCGCTGCAGTTCTCGCCGCGCTGGCGGTCGGCTTCACGCAACAAGGCACTGCGCCCGACAGCGTGCTGATGCTCCTGGCCTTGATCGGCTTACTGGCCGGTGGCCTGCAGATCGCCCTCGGCATGGCCGGAATCGGCCGCCTGATCAAGTACATTCCCTATCCGGTCGTCAGCGGCTATCTCTCCGGCGTCGGCCTGATCATTATCGGCAGCCAGATTCCCAAATGGCTCGGTGCGCCGGGCGGCGTCACCCTGCTGCAGGCGCTTGGCAGCCCGAAACTGTGGGCCCTGCCCAGCATCATCGTCGGTAGTGTGGTGATCCTCGCCATGTTGATCACGCCACGCCTCACCAAAACAGTGCCAGCCGCCATCCTTGCGCTGCTGGCAGGCGTCGCCAGCTATCTGTTGCTGGGTATCTTCGATCCCGATCTGCTCAGTACCGACGGCAACCCTCTGTTGATAGGCAGCCTCGCGAATGCCGAAGGTAATCTGACCGACAGCATCGCTCAGCACCTACAGTCCCTGCGCGGTCTCGACTTCGACGTCGTCGTCCAGGTCTTCGTTCCCGCACTCACACTGGCCCTGCTGCTGTCGATCGACAGCTTGAAGACTTGTCTGGTCATCGATGCTATGACCCACTCTCAGCATGACTCGAACCGCGAACTGATCGGCCAGGGCCTGGGCAACATGGCATCGTCGCTGGTCGGCGGCATTCCCGGCGCCGGCACGATGGGCGCCTCGCTGATCAATGTGTCGAGCGGCGGCAACAGCAAGCTGTCCGGACTGATGGCGGGCGTCTTTTCGCTGACTGCCTTCCTGCTGCTCGCCCCGCTGATTGCCTGGGTGCCGGTCAGCGCTCTGGCAGCGATCCTGATCGTCATCGGTTTCCGCATGATCGACACCCACAGCCTGAACTTCTTTTTCTCGGCTTCGACGCGCGTCGACTTCTTCGTCATCCTCGCGGTCATCCTCGTTGCTGTGTTCGGTAATCTGATCGCCGCCTCCGGCGTCGGCGTGGCGCTGGCGATCCTCCTCTTCATCCGCGAGCAGACGCACAGCTCGGTGGTGCGCAACCGCATCGAAGGCAGCGAATTTCTCACCAAGCGCGCCCGCACCCCGGAAGACATCGAGCGGCTCGAGCACGAAGGCAGCGGCGTGGTGGTGTTCGAGCTGCAGGGCAGCCTGTTCTTCGGCACCGCCAACCAGCTCCATCGCGCACTGGAGCCGGAAACCGGCAGGTGCAAGTACGTCATCCTCAACATGCGTCGCGTGCAATCGCTCGACGTCACCGCCACGCATGTACTCGAGCAGATCAAGGATAGGCTGGAAGAAAACAACGCCAACCTGATCTTTTGCGAGATACCGAAAGACTTGCCCAGCGGCTTGAAGATGAAACGTTTCCTCAAGGAAACCGGCGTGGTGCGGCCGACCAACAAGGCCTTCGCCTTCCGCCAGCTCGACGAGGCGCTGGAATGGCTGGATGCCCAGGAACAGGAGGCCACACCGGCGCCCCTGACTGCCGCCGGACAATTCGACCTGCGCACCATCCCCCTGCTGACGGGTTGCATGCCGCAAGCCGTCGCGGCGCTCGAAGCGGCCCTGGTCCTGCGCGGAGTCAAGGCCGGCAAACGGGTGTTCAAGGCTGGCGCCGGGTGTGACGAACTGTTCATCATCCGCCACGGCGTCGTCAAACTGATGGTGCCAGTGCGCAAGAAGGACAACTACCACCTCGCTACCTGCGGGCCAGGTGATCTGATCGGCGACATGGGGTTCATCGAGTCCGGCAACCATGCCATGGACGCCCTGGCCGTCACAGACTGCGAGGTTTATGTTCTGTCGCGAGAACAATTCGAACTGCTGTCGCTGGCGCACGACGATCTGCTGTTCGCCTTCTTCGGCACTATCGCCCGCACGCTTGCCACCCGACTGCACACCACCATCGCCGAACTGCAAGCTCTGCGCGGATAAGTTTTTCTGGCCGGCAAACTGATTGATGCAGCGCGGAAAGGTGCGGGAGTAGAATCCCGCCACTTTTTTCCCAGGAGGGTTTATGCGTACTTTTGCGAAATGGCTGGGCGTCGCCTCAATGGTTTCAATCCTTTCATGTGGCGTTGCCCAGGCGCGGGACTGGAACACCATCAAGACAACCGGGACGATGATTGTCGCCACCGAGGGCGCTTTTGCTCCCTTCAACTATTACGAAGGGACCAAATTGACTGGTTTCGAGGTCGATATCGCCGAGGCCATCGTCAAGCAACTGGGGCTCAAGATGGAGTGGAAGGTCGTGCCTTTCGATGCCCAGATCGCCTCGCTCGGCCAGGACCGCTTCGACTTCGCCATCGCTTCGCATGGCTACACCGAGGAGCGCGCCAAGGCGGTCGACTTCACCGAACCGCACTACTGCACCGGCGGACAGATCGCCGCCCGCAAGGACGGCCCGCTGACCGTCGCCGCACTCAAGGGCAAGACCGTCGGTGTACAGATCGGCACCAGCTATCTCGACAACGCCAAGAAGATTCCCGGCGTCAAGTCGGTCAAGACCTATAAGGCCGATCCGGAAGCCTACGCTGCGCTCAAGGCGCGCAAGACCGATGCGTGGATCTCCGACCGCTGGCTGATTCATGAAACCCTGCAAAAGAACCCCGAAGCCGGCATCGTCGCAGGCGAGCATGTTTTCGTCGAGCGCGTCTCGATGATCCTGCGCAAGAACAACCCGGAACTGAAAGAACAGCTCAACCGCGGCTTGGCCGAGATCATGAAGAACGGGACGTATCAGGCGCTGTCCCAGAAGTACTTCAAGACCGACGCTTCCTGCAAGTAAGCCGAGGTTCGCAGCACGATGCGCTGGGCCAGGGAACATCCGGCATGGACAATGTTTGCCGCGATGGTCGGTCTCCTGCTGTTTCTGTGGGGGATGGCCATTCCGCTCTCTCTGGCGCCTGCGCCGATCGGCCCGGCGGCGGAACAGTTCGCCGATGGGGCGCGCATCACGGTCATGCTCACACTCGTTGCTGGCTCGGCCGGTGTCGTACTCGGTGTATTGGCTGGACTCGGCAAGCTTTCCGCATTCCTGCCGCTACGCTGGTTCTGCAATTTTTATGTCTGGCTGTTCCGCGGCACGCCGCTGCTGCTGCAAATCCTGTTCGTCTGGCTGGTCGTACCGCAAATCCTGCCCGAATCGATACAGATCTCGGATTTCAGTTGCGCGGCCATCGCGCTGGCACTCAATGTCGGCGCCTACAACACCGAGTGCGTGCGCGCCGGCATTCTCGCCGTGCCGCACGGCCAGGTGGAAGCGGCGCGCGCGCTCGGCCTGTCGCCGTTCCAGACCTTCATCGACATCGTGCTGCCGCAGAGCATGCGCGTCGCCCTGCCCGCGCTGGCCAACAACCTCGCCTCGCTGGTCAAGGATTCTTCGCTCGCCTACGCCATCAGCGTCGTGGAACTGACCATGGTCGGCTATCGCATCCAGGCCGAAAGCTACCAGCCGATTCCCGTCTTCCTCACCGTGGCGTCCATCTACCTGATCCTCACGACCGCCTTCACCACGCTGACGGCTGCGCTGGAAAGCCAACTCGACGTTGGGCGCAAGAGGTAGGCCATGGCCGAACAGAACGCCCTGAAACCGATCATCGAAACCCGCGATATACAGAAGCACTTCGGTGCCTTCCATGCGCTCAAGGGCGTGACCGCGACCTTCTATGAGGGGCAGGTCACCGCCATCCTCGGCCCTTCCGGTTCCGGCAAATCGACCTTCCTGCGCACCCTGAACCGGCTGGAGCCGCACGATGCTGGCAGCATCCGCATTGACGGTATCGAACTCGACGACAATCTGAAGCATCTCGACGCGATTCGTCGCGAGGTCGGCATGGTGTTCCAGAGCTTTAACCTGTTCTCGCACATGACCGTACTGCGCAACCTCACGCTGGCGCCGATGCGTGTGCGCAAAATGGGGCGCAAGGACGCCGAAGATAAAGCCATGGCGCTGCTGGAACGCGTTGGTCTGAAGGACCAGGCGCTCAAGTACCCGGTGCAACTTTCCGGCGGCCAGCAGCAGCGCGTCGCGATCGCCCGTGCGCTGGCGATGGACCCGAAGGTGTTGCTGTTCGACGAACCGACCTCGGCGCTCGACCCCGAGATGGTCAATGAAGTACTCAGCGTGATGCGCGAACTGGCCCATACCGGTATCACCATGCTGGTAGTCACCCACGAGATCGGCTTCGCCCGAGAAGTAGCGGATCGCGTCATCTTTTTCGATCATGGCGCGATACTTGAAGATGCCGCTCCCCAGGCCTTCTTCAGCAATCCGGAACACGAACGGGCCCGTACCTTCCTGTCACAGGTGAAGCACGGCTTCTAGCCTGACGGCATGACTACCGATTTTCTCGCCACGGTCATCCTGCTACTGATACTGCTGGACCCGCTGGGCAACATTCCCCTGCTCATTACCCTGCTGCGACCGCTGGCGCCCGCCCGCCGCATTCGCGTCGTGCTGCGCGAGAACGCTGTCGCGGCACTGCTGCTGATAGTGTTCGTCTTCATCGGCGACTGGCTGCTCGCCGCCCTGCGCCTGTCCGCGCCCGCGCTGGAAATCTCCGGCGGCCTGATCCTGTTCCTGATCGCCGTGCATATGGTGTTTCCCTCCCACGGCCATCACGAGGACGATGCCAGCCGCGACGGCGAGCCACTGATTGTGCCGATCGCCGTGCCGATGATCGCCGGACCGGCGGCACTTGCCACCGTGTTGCTCACCTCGCGTCAGGAACCGCAGGTGTTTTCGCTGATCGGCGCGATCCTCGTCGCCATTCTCATCAACACCCTGATCCTGCTCGCCGGAGAGCGACTCGCCCGGCTGTTCGGCAAGCCCGGTCTTGCGGCGATGGAACGACTGATGGGTCTCGTGCTGACGACAATGGCGGTGCAGATGCTGATCTCTGGCATCAAGAGCGCCTTTCTGCTTGCCCCGGCTGCATGAGCCGCGCCACAGCCAATGCGCTGCTGCTGATCGTGGCGCTGATCTGGGGCACCACCTTTGTGGCACAACAACTCGGCATGGCCGGCGTCGGGCCGCTGATGTACACCGGCGTGCGCTTCCTGCTCGGCGCCCTGGTGATCCTGCCGCTGGCCGTCCGTGAATACACCCGACTGGCGGATCGCGATATCCGGCTGGATCGTCGCGACCTGCTCGCCGCCGGTGGCCTTGGCGTGCTGCTCTGCTCCGGCGTGGTACTGCAACAGATTGGCATCGTCAGCACGTCGGTGTCGAACGCCGGATTCCTGACCGCACTCTACGTACCCCTGGTGCCGCTACTAAGCTGGATCGTCGATCGCCAGATCCCGCATTTCTCGCTCTGGCCTGCCACCATCGGCTGTTTCATCGGCACTTTCCTGTTGAGCGGCGGCGCATTTACCGGCTTTAACACGGGCGATCTCTGGGTGATCGCCAGCACCCTGTTCTGGGCAGCACATGTGCTCTGGGTCGGGCGCGTCGCCGCACGCAAGGGCGCGCCGATACTCGTGGCCTTCACCCAGTTTGTCGTCTGCAGCCTGCTTGCCACGTCTGCCGCCCTGGCCCTGGAGACCACCACGTTTGCCGGCCTGCAGACAGCCCTGCCGACCATTCTCTACGGCGGCCTGCTATCGGTGGGCATCGGCTTTACCCTCCAGGTGATTGCCCAGCGGCATACCCGTCCCGCCGAAGCCGCCATCCTGCTCAGTTCGGAAATCCTGTTCGCCGCCTTGGCCGGCGCCCTTTATCTCGGGGAAAGACTGTCCGCGATCCAGTTCGCCGGCGGCGCACTGATCTTCTTCTGCATCGTCGGCGTACAAATCCTGCCCAAACCGCGTAGCGACGACCCGTTATAATCGCGCACCTAAATCATTGAGTAGAAACATCATGGAAGCCGAACGCCTCAACGCCATCGTCAATCACATCGCCGACCTCGAAGGCCGCGGCGATCAACTCCGGAGGTATCTTTGACTTCGATACGAAGTCCGAGAAACTGGCCGAAATCAATCGACTGATGGAAGACCCCGGCATCTGGAACGATGCCGAGCGAGCCCAAAGCCTGGGCAAGGAAAAGAAATCCCTCGAAGCCATTGTCGCCGTACTGGACGGCGTGAAGAACTCCCTCGTCGACGCGCGCGATCTGTTCGAGATGGCCAAGGAAGAAGACGACGAGGACACATTGATCGCGGTCGAAGGTGATCTCGCCAGCGTCGAAGCCAAGGTCGCCGACCTCGAATTCCGCCGCATGTTCGCCAACCCGGCCGACCCGAACAACTGCTTCA
>CAZAWN010000130.1:0-8369 GCA_964488825.1 uncultured Methyloversatilis sp.
AAGCGTGTCGTGTCGCTATCGCGTGTTCTCCATGTCCATGCCGAAGCATCTATCGGCCGCAGTCGGGACGCTGCCAAGGCGCTGGCGAACGAGCGCGCCGCCCTCGATGATGGCGACGATCTGATTCCGTCGCTGCGGATCGTGGCATGACCCGCGCAACCCGCGTAATCGATTTTATCGAGCGGTTCTGCCGGACGCCGGACGGCGAGCATGTCGGTAAGCCGCTGGTACTGGCGGACTTTCAAAAGCAATTCATCAGGGACGTCTACTCCAACCCGGCAGGCACGCGCCGCGCCATCCTCTCAGTGAGCCGAAAGAACGGCAAAAGCGGACTGGTTGCCGGCCTGCTGTTGGCGCACCTGGTCGGGCCGGAAGCGAAGCTGAATAGCCAGATCGTCAGCGGCGCAATGAGCCGCGATCAGGCTGCGCTCGTGTTCCGATTGGCTGCGCAGATGGTTCAACTCTCGCCCAAGCTGTCCAAGATCGTGCGCATCATCCCGAGCGGTAAGCGCCTGCTGGGCCTGCCGCTGAATACCGAGTACAAGGCGCTGGCCGCCGATGGCAAGACCGCCCATGGCGCCTCGCCCATTCTCGCCATCCTCGACGAAACGGGCCAGGTACGCGGGCCGCAATCCGACTTCGTGGATGCCATCACCACAAGCCAGGGCGCACATGCCGAACCGCTCTTGATCGTCATCAGCACGCAAGCCGCCAACGATGCCGACCTGCTTTCAGTCTGGATAGACGATGCGATGCAAAGCAAAGACCCGCGCATCGTGTGCCATCTCTACACCGCGCCGGATGGCTGCGATCTACTCGATAAGGAAGCCTGGAAGGCTGCAAACCCTGCCCTGGGCCTGTTCCGCAATGAGGACGATCTACGCGAACAGATGCCCCAAGAGCAGCGCATGCCCTCGATGGAAAACACGGCACGCAATCTGCTGCTGAACCAGCGTGTCAGCACAGAATCACCATTCATCAGCCCGGACGTTTGGAAGTCCTGCGCAGCCGAGCCGCTTCCGTTCGATGATGCGCCGGTCTACGCCGGCCTTGACCTGTCGGCACGGACTGACTTAACCGCCCTGGTGCTGATTGGCAAGGTCGACGGCAAGTGGCAGGCAATTCCCTACTTCTGGACACCCGCGCAGGGACTGGCCGAGCGCGCCAAGCGTGACCGATCACCCTATGACCTGTGGCACCGCCAAGGCTATCTGCGCACCACACCGGGCGCATCAGTCGATTATGAGCACGTTGCCACCGAGATTGCCGAGATATGCGCCGGCCTGGACGTGAGAGCGATTGCCTATGACCGCTGGCGCATTGATCTGCTGAAAAAGGAATTCGACCGCATCGGCGCAGACCTGCCGCTGGTGGAGTGGGGCCAGGGCTTCAAGGACATGGCACCCGCACTCGACCACCTGGAAGCGGAGTTGCTGAATAGCCGTGTCGCGCATGGCAATCACCCGGTGCTGAGTATGTGCGCCGCCAATGCCATCGTCACCAAAGACCCGGCCGGAGGACGAAAGCTAGACAAAAGCAAGGCCACCGGGCGCATCGATGGACTTCAGGCGATGGCGCAAGCCTTTGGCGTGGCATCGCAGGCAACCGACTTACCTCAAGCGACAGGCGAAGTGTTCTTCGTCTAGCGCCTTCACCCCAGTCAGCCGGGGCCGCTCAAGCGGATAGGCTGGACGCGGATTAGACGGGCAGTGCCGCGTATCCAGAACACCGTCAGCTTGCGGCGCCTCTATCTCCTTGGGCGCGTGGCAGGCAGCAAGAGACCAGCGCGATGCTGGTCTTTTGCTTTTGGTAACTCGCTCCATTCGGTAACACAAATGGTTACACGGAATCCAGAAAAGAAAAAAGCCTTGAATAAACAAGGCTTTAATTGCGCTACTGGCGGAGACGGAGGGATTCGAACCCTCGATCCAGGTTTTGCCCGGATGCTCCCTTAGCAGGGGAGTGCCTTCGACCTCTCGGCCACGTCTCCGCATTGTCGAACTGAGCGAAAATCGACTAACTAGTTGCACCAAATATTCGCGAATTGCCAATTCGAAACGACTCGGGATTCTAGTTCAAAAGTCCATCTTGTCCAAGCGCAGTTTCCCTATCTTTGTGGAATAGCATTCAGGTAGTGCGACTGTTTGCGGAGCATAACGATGACCAAGGCTGAGGAACAACTCTCGGGCTCACCCGCCGAATGGTGGCATGCCCTGGACGACGGTCGAATCCAGTGTGACCTGTGTCCTCGCGACTGCAAGTTACACGAAGGGCAGCGTGCTGCCTGTTTCGTCCGCGCAAACCAGGGCGGGCAGATGATCCTGACCACCTACGGGCGCAGT
Source organism: uncultured Methyloversatilis sp. (assembly GCA_964488825.1). Lineage (GTDB taxonomy): Bacteria > Pseudomonadota > Gammaproteobacteria > Burkholderiales > Rhodocyclaceae > Sulfuricystis. The sequence goes on from CAZAWN010000130.1 coordinate 2,343, forward strand.
TCGGGCTTCTGCATCGATCCGATCGAGAAGAAACCGCTCCATCACTTCTATCCTGGTTCGAGCGTCCTTTCCTTCGGTACTGCCGGCTGCAATCTCGCCTGCAAGTTCTGCCAAAACTGGGATATCTCGAAATCGCGCGCGATGGATACCTTGATGGAAGAAGCCAGCCCTACAGCCATTGCATTGACAGCGCAGCAACACGGGGCGCGCAGCGTTGCGTTCACCTATAACGACCCGGCGATCTTTGCCGAATATGCGATGGACACAGCAGATGCCTGCCACGCCTGCAGCATCAAGACAGTGGCAGTAACCGCGGGCTACATGCACCAGCCAGCGGCGCGCGCGTTCTTCGGCAAGATGGATGCGGCCAACATCGATCTCAAGGCTTTCACCGATGACTTCTACTTCAAACTTTGCGGCGGGCATTTGCAGCCTGTCCTCGACCTCATCGCCATGGTGCATCACGAAACGGACTGCTGGATCGAACTCACCACGCTGCTGATTCCCGGCTACAACGACGCCGATAGCGAATTGAAGCGACTCACGGAGTGGTGCTTCAGGGAACTGGGGCCGGATGTGCCACTCCACTTCTCCGCCTACCACCCCGACTACAAACTTGCTGCCCCCGCGACGCCAGGCGCTTCATTAAGCCGGGCCCGCCGCATCGCCCTGGACACTGGTCTCCACTATGTCTATACCGGCAATGTGCATGATCGCAGTGGCGCGGCAACCCGTTGCCCTGGATGCGGCAAGGCAGTGATCGAGCGTGACTGGTACGAGATTCTTGCTTATGCGCTCGACGATAGGGGATGCTGTCGCCATTGCGGCGTATCCATTCCCGGCCGATTCGAGGGTTTCAAGCATGCCTTCGGCGCCCGCCGCATCCCTGTACATCCGCTGAAGACAGATTCGAATCTGAAAAGCCGCTAACCGCGACTGACGTTCATCACTCCGGCCACTTCTCCCAGTACCGCGAGAAGGCGCTGCAACTGCGTGGCGCTGGAGAGCTCGACGGTAAAGCTCATATTCGCAAGCCCCGCTTTCGACTGGGTTTTGACCGCCGTAACATTGACACGCTCACGCGTCAGCGTCTCGGAAATATCGCGCAGCAAGCCCTGCCGATCGGCCGCTTCGACGTACAGGTCGCAGGCATAGGCGGATTCCTGCTTGCCGCTGCCCTGCCCCCAGGTGGCCTCGATCACCCGCTCCGGGTTCTTCGCCGCCATGTTGCGGAAATTGGGGCATTCGACGCGGTGCACCGACACGCCGCGCCCGCGGGTAACGAAGCCGGCGATGGCGTCGGGCGGTACCGGTTTGCAGCAGCGCCCAAGCTGGGTGAGCATTTTGTCCATGCCGACGACAAGTATCCGGCCTTCGCCGCCCTGCGCCTTGGCGCGACGGGTCTGGATTTCTGGTTCGGGCGCGGCTTCCTCGCCGAATAGTGCCACCTGAACCGCACGCGGACCAATTTCGTCGCGCGCGGCGGCGAGATACATCGCGTCGGGATTCTTGAAGCCGAGCTTGTGTGCCAGAGCGTCCAGATTCGCCTGCGTTGCCCCGTCGCGCTGCAACTCCTTGTTGATCCAGGCCCGGCCGGTGACCAGCATTTGCTCTTCCTGCAAGGCAGCAAACCAGGCCTTGACCTTTTGCCGGGCGCGCGAAGAAACCAGATAGCCCGCCGACAACCAGTCGCGCGACGGCCCGCCGCTCTTCGCGACAGTGATTTCGACCTGCTGGCCGCTTTGCAGCGGGGTATTGAGCGGAACCAGATGGCCGTCGATCTTGGCGCCGCGACAGCGATGGCCGAGATCGGTATGCAGGCGGTAAGCGAAATCAATCGGCGTCGCCCCCTTGAGCAGATCGATCACGCGGCCTTGCGGGGTCATCACGTAAATCGTGTCGTCCAGCGCAGCGCGCTTGAACTGCTCCACCCAGGTCGAGGAATCGGTGATTTCGTCACGCCACGACAACAACTGGCGCAACCAGGCGATCTTGTCGTCATAGGCCGAATCGGCTTTGGTCGGCGTGTTTCCGGCTTCCTTATAGCGCCAGTGCGCCGCCACGCCCAGCTCGGCATGGGCATGCATCTCGGGGGTGCGAATCTGCACTTCGAGCGAACGCCCGTCCTCGGCCATCACGGCAGTATGCAGCGAACGGTAGTAGTTGCCCTTGGGATGCGAAATGTAGTCGTCGAACTCGCCGTGAATCGGCTGCCACAGGGCATGAACAATGCCCAGCGCCGTGTAGCAATCCTTCACCTCGGGAACGAGGATGCGCATGGCGCGCACATCGTACACCTGCTCGAAATCGAGATGCTTCTGTTGCATCTTGTTCCAGATGCTGTAGATGTGCTTGGGCCGGCCATACACCTCGGCTTGTGTCACGCCGGACTTGGCCAGATCGTCCTTGAGGCGCGACACGGCGGCGACGATGAAGGCTTCACGCTCCAGGCGCTTCTCGTCGAGCTGCTTGGCGATTTTTTTGTAGGTTGCCGGCTCGGTGAAGCGGAAGGACAAATCTTCGATCTCCCACTTGATCTGCCAGACGCCCAGACGATTGGCCAGCGGCGCGTAGATCTGCAGGCTTTCGCGCGCCGTATCGGCGCGCGCGGGGATATCGTGATCGGTGTACCAGCGCAAAGTTTGGGTACGCGACGCCAGCCGGATCATCACCACGCGAATGTCCGCCGCCAGCGCCAGCAGCATCTTGCGCAGGATCTCCGCCTGCGCCGCCACGTTTTGACCATTGGCGAGATTCAAGGGCCGCAGATTCTTGAGGCGGTACAGCCCTTCGACCAGGCTGGCCACCGGCGCGCCCCATTGCTGACCCAGCTTTTCGTAAGCGTCTTCGATGAAATCCGGCATGGCGAACAACAACCCCGCCAGCCGGCTGTCCAGATCGAGATTGAGCGACGCCAGGATCAGCGCAGCGCCCAGACCATGCTCGAATGCCGTCTCGCCAGAGCCGACTTTGCCGCGGCCATACGCTTCGCTGGCGAAACTCACTGCCAGCAGCAGCTTCTGCGCGCCTTCTTCAGTCAAGCCCTCGATCAGGCGCGTCAGCGTGGCAGCATCGACGCCGCTATCGGGGAGGGAGTGGACAACGGAGACCAAGGCCTCAGCCCACCCACTGCCGCGCGTTGCGGAACATCGTCATCCACGGGCTGTCCTCGCCCATCCCGGCCGGATGCCAGCTCATCAGCACGCTGCGGAAGACGCGTTCGGGGTGCGGCATCATGAGGGTGAAGCGGCCGTCGGGCGTGGTCACGCCGGTGATGCCGTCGGGCGAGCCGTTCGGGTTGAACGGATAGGTCGCAGCGGGCGCGCCGCGATGGTCGATGTAGCGCAGGGCGATGTCCGGTCGCCGCTCGCTGGCAAACACGGCGCGGCCTTCGCCGTGGCTGACGACAACCGGCAGCTTCGAGCCGGCCATGCCGGCGAATAAGATCGAGGGCGAGGCGGGAATTTCCACCATCGCAAAGCGTGCTTCGAAGCGCTCGCTGCGGTTCTGGTGGAAAGTGGGCCAATATTCGGCGCCGGGAATGATCGGCGCCAAATACGCCATCATCTGGCAGCCATTGCAGACTCCGAGGGCAAAGGTGTCGGAGCGCGTGAAGAAGGTAGCGAAGGCGTCCTTGAGTTCCGGGTGGAACAGCACCGATTTCGCCCATCCCTGCCCGGCGCCGAGCACGTCACCGTAGGAGAAGCCACCGCAGGCGGCGAGGCCCTTGAAGTCGGCAAGTTGGATGCGGCCGGCCATCAGGTCCGACATATGCACATCGACGCAAGCGAAGCCGGCACGGTCGAAAGCGGCAGCCATTTCGACTTCGCCATTGACGCCCTGCTCTCTCAAAATGGCCATCTTCGGACGACTGCCGCCGATATTGAAAGGAGCGGCGGGATCGAACGTCAATTGCATCGACAAACCGGGGTTGTCGGCATCCAGCAGCGCGTCGAACTCCTCCTGCGCGCAGAGCGGATCGTCGCGCAACTGGGCGATCCGGTAGCTCACTTCGCTCCAGGCGCGTTGCAGGTCGACGCGCCGTATCACCAGCGCCGACTTTGCGTTGCGCCAGACGCGCAATTCGTCGGCATCGTTGAGCGTGCCGATGCTGTGACTGCAAGCCCCCAGTCCGGCGTCGCGCAGGGTCTGCATCACGGCGCTGCGCTCGGCGCGACGGATCTGGATCACCGCGCCGAGTTCCTCGTTGAACAGCGCGGCGATCAACTGGTCGCGCGTGCGGCCGTCGAGCATCTGCGGCTTGCGCTCGATGCCGTCGATGTCGTTCATCAGCGGGTCGTAGCACAGCGCGTCGAGATTCAAGGACACACCCAGATGCGAGGCAAAGCACATCTCGGCCACGGTGGCGAACAGACCGCCATCAGCGCGGTCGTGATAGGCGAGAATGTGCGGGCGCAAGGTCTGGATCGCGCCGAAGAAGGCCTTGAGCAGCGCGGCATCGGCATCCGGCGGCACATCCCCGCTCACCCCATGCACCTGCGCCAGCGCCGAGCCACCGAGGCGGTTCTTGCCCTCGCCCAGATCGATGAGGATCAACTCGGTCTCGCCGTCCGCGTCCGCTTGCAACTGCGGCGTCAGCGTGGCGCGCACGTCGGCGCAGGGCGCGAAGGCGGTGGCGATCAGTGACAGCGGCGCGATCACCGCCTTGTCCTGACCATTCTCATGCCATTTCGTGCGCATCGACAGCGAATCCTTGCCGACGGGAATGCTCACGCCAAGCGCCGGACAGAATTCGAGACCGACCGCCTTCACGGTATCGAACAGCGCGGCGTCTTCGCTGCCGTGCCCGGCGGCCGCCATCCAGTTCGCGGAGAGCTTGACCTGGCCGAGATCGGATACCTGCGCCGCGGCGAGGTTGGTGAGCGCCTCGCCCACCGCCATGCGGCCCGAGGCCGGCGCGTTCAGCAGCGCGAGCGGCGTGCGCTCGCCCATTGCGAAGCACTCGCCCAGAGTGGTGTCGTAGCCCATCGTGGTGACGGCAACGTCGGCCACCGGCACCTGCCACGGCCCGACGAACTGGTCGCGCGCGGTCATGCCGCCGACGCTGCGGTCGCCGATGGTGATCAGGAAGCTCTTCGAGGCGACACTCGGCAGGCGTAATACGTTAAACGCGGCGGTTTTAAGATCAATGGAGGAAAGGTCGAGGGACGGCGGCGCAACCGACTTGCGCTGCGCGTTGCGATGCATGCGCGGCGGCTTGCCGAGCAGCACATCCATCGGCATGTCGACCGGCTGGTTGCCGAAATGATCGTCCTTGACGACCAGTTGGCGTTCTTCCGTCGCTTCGCCGATTACCGCGTACGGGCAGCGCTCACGCTCGCACAGGGCGGCGAATTCGGCGAGGCGCTCCGGGCCGATGGCGAGCACATAGCGTTCCTGCGCCTCGTTCGACCAGATCTCGCGCGGGGACATGCCCGGCTCTTCGTTCGGCACGGCACGCAGGTCAAACAGCGCCCCACGCCCGGCATCGTTGGCGAGTTCCGGCATGGCGTTGGAAATACCGCCGGCGCCGACGTCGTGGATGGCGAGGATCGGATTGCAGTCGCCCATCTGCCAACATCTGTCGATGACTTCCTGCGCGCGCCGCTGCATTTCCGGGTTGCCGCGCTGCACCGAAGCGAAATCGAGATCGGCGGTGTTTGCGCCAGTCGCCATCGACGAGGCCGCGCCGCCGCCGAGGCCGATCAGCATGCCGGGGCCGCCCAGCTGGATCAGCTTTGTGCCGGCGGGAAACTGCTCCTTGAAGCAATGGCTGCCGGCGATGTTGCCAACGCCGCCGGCGATCATGATCGGCTTGTGGTAGCCGCGCATCTCGCCGTTGAATTGCTGTTCGTAGGTGCGGAAGTAGCCGGCGAGGTTGGGCCGGCCGAATTCGTTGTTGAAAGCGGCTGCGCCAAGCGGGCCCTCGATCATGATGTCGAGCGCCGAGGCAATCCGCTCGGGCTTGCCGTAAGCCGATTCCCAGGCTTGCGCATAGCCTGGAATCTTCACGTCGGACACCGAGAA
>CAZAWN010000131.1:0-8346 GCA_964488825.1 uncultured Methyloversatilis sp.
GGATGGCGTCGAGGATCGCGTCGGAAATCTGGTCGGACACCTTGTCCGGATGGCCTTCAGAAACGGATTCCGAAGTGAAGAGAAAATCGTTCGACATGTAAGCTCCTGTTGTTTCCCCGCCTGTGGGTCCGTCGGACCGGCTCGGGGGATTGGAGCGGGCGACGCTTTAGCAGAATTTTCCCGGTCATCCAGGCCCGCCCTGCAAGTTGTCGTGATGTCGAAATCCGGTTCGGCACCTTAACTCGGCGGAGGTCGCGGATAATAGCGCTTTTTTCAAGGTCGTCAATACAACCCGCCACTGCAACTGTTCATGGAATTACTGTTTCGCCTGCTCGCCCGCCTGCCTTTGCCCGTGCTGCACAATCTCGGCGCACTGGCTGGCTGGCTGGCATATCTCTTCTCGTCGAGCTATCGCCGGCATCTGCGCGAGAACATCGCTCAGGCAGGGATGCCCGCACTGCGTCCTGCAGCGATTGCTGAAGCGGGCAAAACCATTCTGGAACTGCCCTGCATCTGGTTGCAGCCTCGGGAGGACGCGCACTGGGTGCTGACTGTCGAAGGACGCCAACTTGTTGATGCGGCCCTGCAGTCTGGACGCGGAATCGTCTTCCTAACGCCTCACTTGGGCTGCTTCGAAATTGCCGCTCAGTATTGCGCCTCATTGGGGCCGATGACCGCTTTGTACCGACCCTCTCGTCAGGCTTGGCTCGATCCCTTGATCGAACAGGGGCGGGGCGCGCATTTCAAACTCGCACCCGCCAATCTGGGCGGCGTGCGCAAACTTCTCAAAGCGCTCAAGGCGAATGAAGCAGTATTCGTGCTGCCCGACCAGGCGCCCAGTGCCGGCGAGGGCGTTTGGGCGCCGTTTTTTGGCCGCCCCGCCTACACGATGACGCTGGCGGCGCGCTTGGCGCAAAGTGGGGCGACGGTGCTGTTCATGTACGCCGAGAGACTCGCCTACGGAGCGGGCTACAAACTGCATTTCCTGCCCCCCTCAGGAGACATCGCCAGCCCGGAAGATATCAATCACGAAATCGAACGACTGATACGGTGTTGTCCGGAGCAGTATCTGTGGGGCTACAACCGCTACAAGGGAAGTGCCGCCGGATCATGATGACGCATCTCGCCCTTTTCGCGATGTGGCTGCTCCACTGGCTGCCGTTTCCGCTTCTGGCCGCATGCGGTCGTTTTTTTGGCCACGCGTTTTATTTGCTGGGCCGGTGGCGGCGACACGTCGCCCTGACCAATCTTGGCTTGTGTTTTCCGCCTCTCGACGCGACGCAAAAGTCGGCGCTGGCGCGACGGCACTTTGCCGCATTCGGTCGGGCCTTTCTCGAACGCGGACTGCTCTGGTGGGCCGCGCCGGAGCGGATTCGGCGCGTCGTGCAGCTTGCAGGGCGCGAGCATCTCGATGCTCGGCGCGATCGCCCGGTGATCCTGTTTGCTCCGCATTTTGTCGGTCTCGACATGGGGTTGACGCGCATTGCGATGGAGGCCGATATCGTCTGCATCTACGCGCAGCAAAACAATCCCGTTTTCAACGACCGGCTCTATCGGGGCCGGATGCGTTTCGGCCAGGCCGAAATGCTCTCCCGCAGAGACGGTGCGCGCCCCGCCTTGCGCGCATTGAAAGCCGGCAAACCCCTGTACTACCTGCCTGACCTCGATTACGGTGGTGAAGACGCCATCTTCGCCGAGTTCTTTGGCGTCCCTGCCGCGACGATCACCGGTTTGCCGCGGCTGGCCCGTCTGGCCGGCGCTGTCGTGCTGCCAGTCGTCACCCGCATGACGAGCAGCGGTTATGTCGTCACGATTGGCGCCCCCTGGCTGAATTATCCGAGCGGTGATATTGCCGCCGATATCAGGCGTATGAATCACTTCATCGAGCAGGAGGTTGTCAAGATGCCCGAACAGTATTACTGGCTGCACCGTCGTTTCAAAACTCGCCCGCCCGGCGAATTACGGCCATATTGACCGCTTTTTATCGGCTGTTGGCGGCGGCGCGGCAGCGTAACATTTCCACTCTATGAAAATCCGTTTCACAAAAATGCATGGTCTCGGCAACGACTTCGTCGTGCTCGACGCCGTGCGTCAGAACTTCGTACCCAACCCGGCGCAGGCTCGCTGGCTGGCGGATCGCCATTTCGGCATCGGCTGCGACCAGATTCTGGTGGTCGAACCGGCACAGGATGCCGCCGCCGATTTCCGCTACCGGATCTTCAACGCCGATGGCGGAGAGGTCGAGCAATGCGGTAACGGCGCGCGTTGTTTCGTGCGTTTCGTGCATGACGAAGGTCTTGCCAACAAGCGCGAGATTCGCGTGGAAACCATGGCTGGCCTGATCGCCCCGCGTCTTGAAGAAGATGGCCTGGTCACAGTGGATATGGGCGTACCGCGCTTTGCCCCGCTCGACATCCCCTTCCTGACTGAAACTGACGACCTGGTTCAAACTCTCGAATACGCCGGGCGTAGCGCGGCGATTACCGCGGTTTCGATGGGCAACCCGCATGCCGTGCAGGTGGTCGAGAACGTCGACAGCGCTCCGGTGGCGCGCGATGGCCCGCTGATCGAGGCACACCCGCGCTTTCCCAAGCGCGTCAACGCCGGCTTTATGGAGATCGTCGACCGGCACACCATCCGCTTGCGCGTCTTCGAGCGCGGCACAGGCGAAACTCTGGCCTGCGGCACGGGCGCCTGTGCCGCCGTGGTTGCCGGCATCCGCCGCGGGCTGCTCGATTCGCCGGTGCATGTTGCCACGCGCGGCGGCGAACTGCACATCGCCTGGGAGGGGATGGGGCAACCCGTGCGCATGACCGGCCCGGCGGTCACCGTTTTTACCGGTGAAGTCGCCCTTCCCGATTTACCCGAGGACATCACATGACACTGCCAGCCAAAGACGTGGCCCAGTACCTGAAGGATCATCCCGAGTTCTTCAACGAGTACGCCGAACTGCTGGCCCAGATCAGCATTCCCGATCCGCATGGCGGACGCGCGATATCGATTACCGAGCGCCAGATGGGCAGCATGCGCGAGCAGATTCGCAGCCTCGAAAGCAAGCTGGCCGACATGCTGCGCTACGGCGAGGAAAACGACATCCTGTCGGCCAAGCTGCAGCGCATGGCCGTATCGCTGGTCGGGACCACGGATATGTCAGGCATGCTACTGGTCGTGTATGCCCACTTGGGCAGCAACTTCGCCATCCCGCACGTCGCCGTGCGCCTATGGGATGTCCCCGGCAATCAGGAATCGCTTGAATTCGTGCCGCTCAGTCCGGCTGCCCGCGAATTCGTGGCCGACATGAAGCGCCCCTACTGCGGCGCCGGCAGTGGCCCCGATGTAGTCGACTGGTTCGGCGAGGATGGCAGTCATGTGCGCTCGGTCGCGCTGGTTCCCCTGCGGCGCGGCATCGAGACCTTTGGTCTGCTGGCGCTGGGCAGCGAGGAACCCGAGCGGTTTTATCCCGACATGGGGACGGTCTATCTCGAACGCATTGGCGAACTGGTTTCCGCGGCGCTGGTGCGCGCCACCTCCTGACTGGCGCAATGAGCGACCCGTCGGTCGCCGTGTCGGATCGGCCACTTGAAGCCGATCCCGCCGCCGTGCAATTCCTGGCTGAACTTGCTTACCAACGCCGTGCCAGCGAGCATACGCTGACCGCGTACCGGCGCGACCTGAAGCGACTGCAAGCCGGTGTCGTCCCCCAATCGCTGACCCGTTTGCAATCTCACGATCTGCGGCGTCAGGCGATGCGACTGCACGGGCAGGGGCTCGCCCCGCGTTCGGTGGCGCGTACGCTCTCGGCTTGGCGAGCCTTCTACCGTTGGCTGGCGCGGCGTGGCGCGATCACGACCGACCCCAGCGTCGGCTTGCGCGCGCCCAAACGTCCGCAGCCCTTGCCCAAAGCACTCGCCGTTGAACAGGCCGCCGCCTTGCTGGCGCCGGCCGAAGGCGTCGAAGATGTGCTCGTCACGCGCGATCGGGCCATGTTCGAGCTGTTCTATTCATCCGGCTTGCGATTGGCCGAACTCGCCGCCTTGAGCCTCGGCGGAGCGCTCGATCTGGTTTCCGGCGAAGTAACAGTGACCGGCAAGCGCGGCAAAACGCGCAGCGTTCCGGTCGGCGCCCAGGCGCGTACGGCGCTGGAAAACTGGCTCGCCCAGCGCGTTCAACTGGCAGCACATGAAGAGCCCGCCCTCTTCGTCAGCCGACGCGGCACGCGCCTCGCGCCGCGTACCATCGCCTTGCGGCTCGCCCAATGGGCGCAGCGCAGCGGACTCGGCTTGCACGTCCATCCGCACATGCTGCGCCACTCCTTTGCCAGCCATGTGCTGCAATCTTCGGGCGACCTGCGCGCGGTGCAGGAAATGCTCGGCCACGCCAGCATCGCCACCACGCAGATCTACACCCATCTGGATTTCCAGCACCTGGCCAAAATCTACGACGCCGCGCATCCGCGCGCCCATAACAAATGACTGCAACGCTGATTCTTCATCCGGGCAAAGAGCGCTCGCTGTTCAAGCGCCATCCTTGGTTGTTCGATACCTCTATCGCCCATCTTGACGGCCATGCACGTCCCGGCGACACGGTTCTGGTGGCCGACAGCCACGGCAAGCCTTTGGCTAAAGCGGCCTATTCGCCGCACTCGAAAATTCGTGCGCGCGTCTGGAGCTTTGATATCGCAACATCCATCGACCATGCCTTCCTCAAACGCCGCGTCGCGTCAGCCGTGGCGCGCCGCGCCGCCTTGCCGGAACTGGCCGGGCAGGAAGGCGTGCGGCTCATCCACGCCGAATCGGATGGTCTGCCGGGGGTGATCGCTGATCGCTACGAAGACACCGTGGTGCTGCAACTCACCAGCGCCGGCGCGGAAAAATGGCGCGGCGCCATTGTGGACGGATTGGTGAAAGCGACCGGCTGCGCGCGCATCTACGAGCGTTCGGATTCCGAAGTGCGCGGGCTCGAAGGACTGGAACCGGCTACCGGCTGGTTGACCGGCGAAGCGCCCGCGGACGAAATCCGCATCGTCGAGCATGGCGTACGCATGACCGTGGATATCGTCGCCGGCCACAAGACCGGCTTCTATCTTGACCAGCGCGACAACCGCCGCAGCCTGGCAGAACTGTCGGCCGGCAAGCGCATCCTCAACTGCTTCTGCTACACCGGCGGCTTCAGCCTGCAAGCGCTGGCGGGCGGCGCAGCCAGTGTGCTGTCGATCGACAGCTCCCAACCCGCGCTTGATCGCGCGGCCGCCAATCTCGCACTCAACCCCCAACTCGATGCCGCCCGCGCGGAATGGCGCTGCGCCAATGTCTTCGATGAACTACGCAAGCTCAAGGCAGCCGAAGAGCGATTCGACCTGATTATCCTTGACCCGCCCAAGTTCGCGCCCTCGGCCAGCCACGCCGAGCGCGCCAGCCGCGCCTACAAGGACATCAACATGCTCGGCTTCAAGCTGCTCGCGCCGGGCGGACTGCTAATGACCTATTCGTGCTCCGGAGGCATCGGTGTGGAACTGTTCCAGAAAATTGTCGCCGGTGCCGCTTGCGATGCGGGACGGACAGCGCGCATCGTCAAACGCCTCCAGGGCGCCGCCGACCATCCGGTCGATCTGGCGTTTCCCGAGGGAGAGTATCTCAAGGGTTTGCTGCTACAGGTCGATTGAAAGTCGGCGCGGGCGGGACGGCAGCCGCGAAACGACGATGGCCCCGATCAGCATCGCGCCGAGCACGCTGCCCTGCAGCCACGGCGAACCCGAGAAGAACCAGATCGAGAAGCCGGCGGTAAGCGCCATGGTCACGAGCGCAATGCGTTTGACGCGCGGCGCAATGCTGCGGTGACACTCCCACTCGCGCAGCATCGGCCCGAAAGTGCCGTTGCGCAGCATCCAGGCATGGGTGCGCGGCGAGGCACGAACGTAACAGGCAGCGGCGAGCAGCACGAACGGTGTTGTCGGCAAGCCTGGGACGAAGATGCCGATAATGCCGAGCAGCAACGCGAGAGTGCCGGCGACCCAGAGCAGCGGTTTGAGCCAACGCCGGAGCTGCACGCCGGTACTCAGACTGCAGCTTGCCCGAGTTCCCGGTCGCGCAACAACTTCACCTCCAGCGAATCGACCAGCGCCTGCCACGACGCATTGATGATGTCGGTCGATACGCCAATGGTCGTCCAATTGTCCCGGCCGTCGGTTGTTTCGATGAGGACGCGCACCTTGGCGGCCGAGGCCTTGTCGGAATCGAGCACGCGCACCTTGTAGTCGGTCAGCCGTACCGCACCGATTTCCGGATAGACGCGTTCCAGCGCCTTACGCAGCGCTTTGTCGAGGGCATTCACCGGGCCGTCGCCCTCCGCCACGGTAAGCACTTCCTGATCGCCGACGCGCACCTTGATGATCACCGAGGAGTTCACCTCGCTCACCGAAGGTTCGCTGACAATCACCTTGAATTCGACCAGCTCAAAAAAAGCTGCGTGCCGGCCCAGCATCTTGCGCACCACGAGGTCGAAGGAACTTTCCGCCGCCTCGAACTGGTAGCCCTCATGTTCGAGCTCTTTGAGCTTGTCGATGATCTTGCGCGTCTCGGGCGAGTCCTTGGACAGGGTGGGGTCGATGGCGTTGATGCGCGCCAGCAGGGTGCTGCGACCGGCCACTTCCGACATCAGCACACGCCGGCTGTTGCCGACGAGATCGGGGTTGATGTGTTCGTAGGAGATCGGGTTCTTCACCACCGCGTCAATGTGCATGCCGCCCTTGTGGGCGAAGGCGTGGCCGCCGACGTAGGGAGCTTTTTCGTTGAGCGGCAGGTTGGCGATTTCGCTCACCGAGCGGGCGACATTGGTGAGGTGCGCCATGGCCGTCGCGGGAATGCAGGGCAGGCCGAGCTTGAGTTGCAGGTTGGGAATGATCGAACAGAGATTGGCATTGCCGCAACGCTCACCGAGACCGTTGATAGTACCCTGCACCTGCGTCGCACCGGCTTGCACGGCGCGGATCGAATTCGCCACGGCCATCTCGCTGTCGTTGTGGCAGTGGATGCCGACCGCGACATGCGGAAACTGCGTGCAGACGGCGCGGGTAATCTCGAAGATTTCGTCGGGAAACGAGCCGCCGTTGGTGTCGCACAGACACAGGCAGTCGGCCCCGGCGTGGGCGGCGGCGGCGAGGGTCTTGAGCGAATACTCGGCGTTGTCCTTCCAGCCGTCGAAGAAGTGCTCGGCGTCGAACACCACTTCCTTGCCGTGCTGCTTGAGATAACGCACCGTGTCGCCGATCATGGCGAGGTTTTCTTCCAGCGTGGTGCGCAAGATCTCCAGCACCTGATAATCCCAGCTCTTGCCGAAAATGGCGATGGCCGGCGTGCCGGCCTTGAGCAGCGACTGCACGTTGCCATCGTCGGCGACGCGGATGCCAACCTTGCGCGTCGCGCCGAAGGCGATCAGACGCGCATGATTGAGCTTGAGCGCCCCGGCGCGGGCGAAGAATTCAAGATCCTTCGGATTCGAACCGGGATTGCCGGCCTCGATATAGGCCACGCCCAGCGCGTCGAGTCGCTCGACGATCTTGAGCTTGTCCTCGACCGAATAGGAGATGCCTTGCGCCTGCGCTCCGTCGCGCAGCGTGGAGTCGTAGATGGAGATGGATGTCATGATCTTGTAATTGATGCGGTGCGTCGGGAATTCTACTTCGTGCCGTCCTGTCAGCGCCGACTTTGGCTGGCGTTAGAATGCGGTGAACCAACAACGACACGTGGAGAAGGCGCATGGCAACCAATACACCCATTCAAGCAACCTTGATTCCCGGCGACGGCATCGGCCCGGAAATTACCGCCGCAACGCTGATGGCGCTCGATGCGCTCGGCGCGCCCTTCGTCTGGGACCGCCAGGTCGCCGGCGCGGCGGGCGTCGCGGCCTGCGGCGACCCGCTGCCGCCGGCCTGCCTGAACAGCATCCGCAAGACCAAGCTGGCGCTCAAGGGACCGCTCGAAACCCCCATCGGCGGCGGTTACCGCTCGTCGAACGTGCGTCTGCGCGAAGAGTTCAAGCTTTACGCCAACTTGCGCCCCGCCCTGACCATCATTCCCGGCGGTCGCTTCGAAAACATCGATCTGGTGATGGTGCGCGAGAACAACGAAGGCCTCTACATGGGCTACGAGCACTTCATCCCCATCGACGGCGACCCACACGCGGTGGGCATGTCCACCGGCATCAACACGCGCCAGGGCTGCCGCCGCATCGTCCATTTCGCCTTTGATTACGCCATCAAGAAGAAGCGCAAGAAGGTTACGGTGGTGCATAAAGCCAACATCATGAAGGCGCTGACCGGCATCTTCCTCGAAACCGCACGCCAGATCT
>CAZAWN010000132.1:0-8337 GCA_964488825.1 uncultured Methyloversatilis sp.
CTTCAGCGACGATCCACTTGTAGGATTCGCCGTTGATCATGATCTGCCACTTGCCTGAACGGACCGGCTCGCCGCCGTCCTTCAGTGAGGGCAAGCCTTCCTTGATGGCATCGGCGCCGTCGTGACGGACGCCGGAGGCATCGGTCTTCCAAATGGGCAGGCCCCACTCTTCGAACAGGTGCACGGAGTCGTCGACGTTGCGGCCGCAGTCATAGGCCAGGTCGTCACGGGTGATACCCATCAGGTCGTTGGAGACCATGCGGGCGTAATCGGCGGGGTCCTGACGGGGGCCGATGTAGGTGTTGATCGCCGACAGACCCATGGCGACGGCGCCGGAGCGATCCAGAGCGGCCTTGTCAACGAGTTTGATCTTCAGGTCCTTGCCGGTCTCGGCCTTGACGACCTCGGCCCAGCGCATCACTTCATAGCCTGTACCGCAGGCAGCCATACCGCCGCCGACGATGAGGATGTCCAGTTCTTCTTGGACGATTTCGGGGGAGTCAAATGTTCCAGCCATTTTCAGTTTCCTCGATGCGTTGATTTATTTGCGGATCAGTTCGGCAGGATTGCCGGCACGGAAGCCACCCATCACGTCGCGCGTGAACGAACCGGTTTGCTCGATGTCGGCCAGCTTGGGAACCGGCTTGCCGCCGAACGGGTCGATCGAACCTTCGGCCGTGGTGCGGATCGGGAACTTGAAGCGCTTGATGACGCCATTGCGGAACTTGATGGTCCACATGATGGAATCGGAACCGCGCATCGGCTGGACGGAGCCGCCCAACGGAACGATGTCCGCGTAGTGACGGCACTCGATGGCGCCTTGCGGGCAGATCTTCACGCAGGAATAGCACTCCCAGCACTGATCCGGCTCCTGGTTGTACGCCTTCATGGCGTTACCTGTGTCGGAACCGTCCTTGTCCAGCTTCATCAGGTCGTGCGGGCAGATATACATGCAGGCAGTCTTGTCTTGACCCTTGCAGCCGTCGCATTTCTCAGTACGAACAAATGTAGGCATTACTTCCTCTCCTTGCTAGCTAACAATCCGCTGTTCTTTCGTAGCAGCGGTCCATTTGATTTCCGTGCCCTACCTTGGCCGGCGGCGTATCGCGAGTCCGCTTCCGGCGGAGCACGGGGGTTTCAAATACCGTAAGAAACGGCAGGAGGCTATCACCTTCCGCCCGGCAGGATAATCCTGATTTTTGATTAATGAATAAGTCGCGCCAATTGTTTTGCAGAACATTTGATCTAGATCAAATCGCCCTGTTTCCTCGCCATGCCAACGTCCCCATCAATTAGTCATTGAGACGCTTGAAGAAGAATAATTGATCGAAACGCGATTGGGCTTATTGTATTTTGCGCGCTCCGCAACCTAACTCTAATGGGAGGATCAACTGTGATTAAGCCACATGGTTCCGATCAACTGCAACCGCTGTTCGTGTATGACCCGGAACAGCATCGCGCTCTGTCGCACGAAGCGGCGTCGCTGCCTTCGCTGCTGCTCTCTTCGGCCGCCGCCGCCAATGCGGTGATGATGGGCTCGGGTTACTTTAACCCGCTCACCGGTTACATGAACCTGGCCGACGCACTGAGCACGGCAGAACACATGAAGACGACCGGTGGCCTATTCTGGCCGGTGCCGGTGGTTAACCTGACCAAAGACGTCAGCGCCATCAAGGACCACAAGCGCATTGCCCTGCGCGACCCCAATGTCGAAGGTAACCCGGTCCTGGCCGTGATGGACATCGAGGCGATCGAAGAAGTCAGCGAAGACCAGATGCGCCTGATGACCGAGCAGGTCTATCGCACCACCGATCCGGCCCACCCCGGCGTGGCCGCCTTCAACTCCGCCGGTCGTTTCGCCGTTTCCGGCCCGATCAAGGTGTTGAACTTCAGCTATTTCCAGAGCGATTTCCCGGACACCTTCCGCACCGCCGTCGAAATCCGCAACGAAATTGCCGAGCGCGGCTGGAACAAGGTGGTTGCCTTCCAGACCCGCAACCCGATGCACCGCGCCCATGAAGAACTCTGCCACATGGCCATGGAGCGCCTCGGCGCCGACGGCCTGGTGATCCACATGCTGCTTGGCAAGCTCAAGGAAGGCGATATCCCCGCTCCGGTGCGCGACGCCTGCATCCGCAAGATGGTCGAACTGTACTTCAAGCCGAACAGCGCGATGGTCACCGGCTACGGTTTCGACATGCTCTATGCCGGCCCGCGCGAGGCTGTGCTGCACGCCGTGTTCCGCCAGAACATGGGTGCCACGCACTTCATCATCGGCCGCGACCATGCCGGTGTGGGCGACTATTACGGGCCGTTCGACGCGCAAGCGATCTTCGATGACGTGCCGAAGGGTGCGCTGCTGATCGAAATGTTCATGGCCGACAACACTGCCTGGTCGAAGAAGCTCGGCAAGGTGGTAATGATGCGCGAAGCGCCCGGTCACACCAAGGACGATTTCATCACGCTGTCCGGCACCAAGGTGCGCGAGATGCTCGGTCGCGGCGAAGCGCCGCCGCCCGAGTTCTCTCGTCCTGAAGTGGCGAAAATCCTTTCCGATTACTACCAGAATCTCGGCAAGTAATTGGCGCGCGGCTGCGACGCTTCGTCGCAGCCGGTCCCGCCTGTCTAGCGGCGACGCTTGTCGCGGTCTTCCTCCAGCTTGCGCTGCCGCAGTTCCCGCAAGCGAGCGTCTACTTCCGAAAGTTCGTAGAAATTTCCGTCGCCGGCTTGCCGGGCGTAATCGAGCTGCAGGATGGCCGCGTCGAGCTGTCCTTCGAGTAGGTAGGCTTCCGCCTGGGCGCGGTGCTGATGCATGCGCTTGCCCTGTGCGGCGTAAGCCTTCGCCTGCAAGGCAAACAAGCTTGGATCGCCGGGCGTAAGCTGCAATTCGCGCCGTGTCATCTCCACCGCTTCCGCGGCGCCTGCCGTCCCGCCAGCGCCGACTTTCGTTTCAATCAGCGCATAGATCAATGCACGTGCCTGCGGGTGGCGTTGCATCGACTCCTGCAAGGTCTGGATGGCGCCGGCGACATCCTTGCGCTTCAACTGCCATTGCGCGGTGAGACTATCGAGCAGCGGCGAGTTCAGCTTCAAGCGCTTCAGCGTTTCGAGTTCGGCTGCTGCGGCAGCCAGTTTGTTGTCGCGCAACAAAGCGTGGGCGTAGCCGAAGCGCACATCGGCTTCGCGCGCATATTTGCCGCTTTTCAGTTGGGCGACGAAATCCGCCACAGCATCGCCCGGCGTACCGTCGTAGGCTCTGATCTTGGCGCGTACCAGGCCAAACTCCGTGCTGTCGGGCACTTGCCGGTAGGGCCGCTGGGCAATGCGGTTCTCCATGTCGGTGATGCGTTCGGTCGTCATCGGGTGAGTACGCAAATAACCCGGCGCATTGTTCTCGTAAAGCCGGCCGAACTGGAGCATGCGCTCGAAAAAGCTCGCCATGCCGCGCACGTCGAAGCCGGCTTTTTCCATCAGGTCGAGCCCCAGCCGGTCGGCCTCACGCTCGAAATCGCGCGAGTAGTTCAACTGGTTCTGCACCACGGCCGCCTGGCCCGCCATCGCTGCGCCGATCGCCACATCCGGACTGTTGCGCGCCGCCAGCAGGGCCACTGCGAGCGAGAGCAGCGAAGTTAACTGGGCCTGCCCCTGGTTGCCGAACATACGCGCCAGATGGCTTTGCGTGACATGGGAGACTTCGTGAGCCAGCACGCCGGCGAGTTCCGATTCGGAACGCGCCGCGAGTATCAGCCCGGTATGCACGCCCACATAGCCGCCGGGTAGGGCAAAGGCGTTGAGCATGGCGTCGCGCACGGCGAAAAACGCGAAACTTTGCCGACCCTGCTCGACGTGGCTGGCAAGTTTTTGGCCGAGTCGGTTCAGGTAGTCGGCAATTTCCGGATCATGGATGTAGGACGGATCGCGACGGATTTCCAGCATGTAGCGTTCGCCCAACCGTCGCTCGGTGTGATGAGACAAGCCGCTCCTTTCCAGTTCGCCCAGATCGGGCAAACCCTGCGCGACAGCATTGCCGCTCAGCAGCAAGAGGGAGGAGCACAAGCAGACAATCGGCTTCAGAATCCGTTTCATGGGGATATGATACCGGGCCGCCCAATCGCCTTTTCCCGCAAAGTGCAAGCAAATGTCTCAGAACACCAACCCTGACACCTCGCCCCTGACCCATTTCGACAGCGCCGGGCAGGCGCACATGGTCGATGTCGGCGCCAAGGCGGAAACCGCCCGGTTGGCACGCGCCCAGGGTCGCATCCGCATGCAGCCGGCCACCTTTGCATTGATCCAGTCAGGTTCGGCGAAAAAGGGCGACGTGCTCGGCATCGCCCGCATCGCCGCCATCCAGGCTGCCAAGCGCACTGCCGACCTGATCCCGCTCTGCCACCCGCTCGCGCTAACGCGCGTCGCCGCCGAGTTGGAACTGGACGAAGCAAGCTGCAGCGTGATTTGTACCGTCACCGCCGAAACCTTCGGGCGCACCGGCGTGGAGATGGAAGCGCTGACCGCCTGCTCCGCCGGCCTGCTCACCATCTACGACATGTGCAAGGCCGTCGATCGCGGCATGGTCATCGAATCGCTCCGCCTGCTGGAAAAGGCGGGCGGGAAATCGGGGCATTGGTTCGCCGAATGATGCCTGTCGATGCCCTGGCCAATCCTGACTAGACCAAACGTTCAATCTTCGCTCCTGCCTCTTCCACATGGAGCGCCAGCGCGGCAGCGCACGGCAGCCACTGCGATGAAAAACGCGCGTCGCCGGACATACGGCTGATGAAAACCCGCGCCAGCGCCAAGGCCTGACGCCAGATGGCGGGCGCCACGCTCGGGTGGATGTATGCCGCGGGCAAGGTGTCGGGCAGGGCGCCGCTGGCCAATGGACGGAAGGCCATCGGTAGCATGTCGTATGCCGGAGCCAGCCGATACGGCGGACCCTCCTCGCCCAAGAAGGATAGATTGCCGAGGTGCATGTCGGTATTGCCGATCAGCGTGCCGAAGGCGTACAACAAAGCTGCGCCTGCTGCTGCGCCCGGAGCGACAATACCCTGCGCTTCCAGTCGCGCCGTCAACACCGGCCACGGCGCGCGCGCATCGCCGACGAACTCGGCTTCGAGCGCCAGCAGCGAATGCAGCGCGCGCCGGCCCGTCGCCCCGGCGCGGTCGAAACGCTCCACCTCCAGAAAGCGCCGACCTCCCGCATCCAGCAGCCGCGAGCGCGCGGCGGGAATGCCGGCATCCAGAAGCACCTGCGCCGCCAGATGCTCCGCCGACAGCAAATCTCGCCAGCGACAAATCACCGGGTTGTCCTCGGTCGCCGTGAATTTCACCAGCACATGCCGGCCAACAAACGCCGCAAACTTGGGCTGCTCGCCGCCCGCCGACGAACCGGGCGGCTCACCCCGTTCCGCTGCCTCCGCCAGTGCAGGAAAGTCCTCCGGCGCAACCACTGCCGGCGCCGGCATTTCGAGGAAGCGGGCGCGCGCCAAGTCACCCAACATCAAATTTCCCACCGCGTCGTGGCCATGCACTAGCAGCGCACGCAAGGCGTGAGTGTCGTTCCAGTCGTTCAACTGCGATGGCAGTCCCAGCGCGGCGGCATGTCGGGTGGCAAAGGCGCGCCCGAGAAAACCCTGTGGCCGCATGTCGAGCAGCCACCAGGGCAACCCTGGGGTGTAGCTGTTCCGGCCTCCGTCCTCATCATCCTGCTGCATGACAAACCCCTCGGCCCGCACAGGAATCATTACCCCCAACCGGCGCAACCCACCATCAGTTTCAACTCGATATACAGGAATGTCACCCAACCCGCGCCCCTCGTCACGCAGGGCATAGTGAATAGTTCGTCCCGCTCCGATACGAACCAGTTCGCTGCCCAGCGCCGTCAGGGCGCGAGATATGGTCGGCTGACTTACTGACAACAAATCAATAAGTTGTCGTGCTGTGAGCGGTTCTCCCCCAAGAGCGAGGCGCAGTGAGTCGGCGTGATTAGGCATAGCCGTGAATGGTTATATGAATAGATAAATGAATTGTACGCCCGGCATGCCGGACGTTGTTTGGGGAACTCGGCGCTGGCGGGACGGCACACCGCTAGAATCCGTCGTTGTCTCAACCCCTTCGGAGGGAAACTCCATGAACGAAATCATCGTCGATGCGCGCGGACAGATTTGCCCGACGCCGCTGATCCTGACCAAGCAGGCGCTTAAAGAGAACATTGTCGGCACGCAGTTCGTCGTGCTGGTGGATAACGAGACTTCCTGCCAGAACGTCGAGCGCTTTTTGCGCGACAACGGCATGACGCCGCATGTTGGCGCCGACGGCAGTGAGTACATCGTAAGGTTCGCAAAACACACGCCGGAGCTGGTCGTTCCCGATGCCGCCGCTTATTGCACGCCCGCCCAAGGGGCCGCCGGGGGCGGCAACTATGTGGTGGCGCTGAGCAACGACGCCATCGGTAGCGATGAAGCGCTCGGTCGGAAGTTGGTGCAGGGCTTGCTCGAAACCCTGAAAGCCATTGAACCGATGCCGACGCATTTGATTCTCTACAGTCGCGGCGTGTTGCTTGCCATGGACGATGCGCCGACGCTGCCCGCCCTGCAGGCGATCACGCAGCGCGGCATCGTTCTCCTGTTGTGCGGAACCTGCGTCGATCACTTTGAGAAGAAAGCGGCGGTGCGCGTCGGCGAGATCGCCAACATGCTGAAGCTGCTGGAAATCCAGCTTGCCGCTGGCAAGGTGCTGAAACCCTGATGGCGGCGGCGATGTTCGATCTGCTCACCACCGTCGAATACGGCGGCTGTTCGGCCAAGCTGGCGCCGGGAAGGCTGGCCGAAGTTTTGAAAGACCTGCACCAACCGGCGCATGCCGATCTGCTGGTGGATATCTCCACCCACGACGATGCGGGCGTCTATCGCATCGACGCCGATACGGCGCTGATCCAGACGCTCGACTTCTTCCCCCCGGTGTGTTCAGACCCGCGCACCTTCGGCCGCATCGCGGCGGCGAACGCGCTTTCCGACGTGTATGCAATGGGTGGGCGCGTGCTCACCGCGATGAACATCGTCGGTTTTCCGGCGACGCGCATTCCGCTGGAGGTCCTGGCCGAGATTCTCGCCGGCGGGCAAGAGAAAGTGCTGGAAGCCGGCGGGCTGATGGTGGGCGGCCACACCATCGACGACTGGCCGCCGAAGTACGGCCTGTCGGTGACCGGTGTCGTGCATCCGCAGCGCGTGATTGTCAACGCGGGTCTGCGGCCCGGCCTCGCGCTGATCCTCGCCAAGCCGCTCGGTACCGGCACGCTCGTCGCCGGGCAACGTACCGGACTGGCGCAGGAGAGCGACTACCAGGCGGCCCTGGCGACCATGCAGCAACTCAACCGCGCCGGGGCGGAGATCATGCAGGCGCTGGAGGTCAAGGCCGCTACCGACATCACCGGCTTCGGTCTGCTCGGTCATGCGATGCAGATGGCCGATGCGAGCAGCGTGACGCTGCGCATCCAGGCTTCGCGCGTCCCGCTGCTGCCGGGCGCCTATGCGCTGGCCGAGGCCGGCTGCCTGCCCGGCGCGATGTTCCGCAATCTGGATTACGTGGAGAAGCAAGTGCACTTTGCACCGGGGCTCGATTACAGCCTCAAGATGCTGCTACTCGACCCGCAAACCTCGGGCGGACTGTTCTTCGGCGTGGCGCCGGAGCGTGCGGACGATGCACTGGCGCGCCTGCGTGACGCAGGCTACGCCGCGGCGGCGTTGATCGGCGAAACGGTGCAGCGCGCAGGACACTCCCTCGAGGTCCTGCGCTGAATCAACCCCCCCGCGAGGGGGGCGAAGGAGAGCGGGCCTATGCGTTCGCTTTAATGCGCGCAACCAGCGCGCCGGCAAATTCCAGCGTGCTGGCCTTGCCGCCCAGGTCGCCGGTGCGAATGTTGTCTTCGTTGAGCGTCTCATCGATGGCGCGGCGTAGACGGTTGCCGAGATCGACGCGATCCACATGGTCGAGCATCATCGCGGCGGCGAGCATCAGCGCGATCGGGTTGGCGATGCCCTGGCCGGCAATGTCGGGCGCGGAGCCATGTACGGCTTCGAAGATCGCCGCATCCTGGCCGATGTTGGCGCCGGGGGCCATGCCCAGGCCGCCGACCAGACCGGCAATCTGGTCGGAAAGGATGTCACCGAACAGGTTGGTCGTCACCAGCACGTCGAACTGCCAGGGGTTCATCACCAGCTTCATCGCGCAGGCGTCGACGATGACTTCCTCGAAAATGATCTTGTCCTTGTACTCGTCCTCGTAGATCTGGCGTGCGGTTTCGAGGAAGATGCCGGTCAGCGCCTTCATGATGTTGGC
>CAZAWN010000133.1:0-8323 GCA_964488825.1 uncultured Methyloversatilis sp.
ATTGCCTTGTTTCCCCGTCTGTCACCCTTTCGCCACCGCCGCTTGGGCAGGTAGCCGGGAAGCTGACGGATTTGCTGCGTTGCCTCCACCCCGTTTAGTTTCGGCATCTGCATGTCCACGAAGATGGCCGCGTAGCAAGTCTTCCGCGCCATGGCGACAGCCTTCTCGCCATCCTCTGCCGTATCGATGAGCAGATCGAGATCTTCAAGTTGTATCAGCGTGACTTCCCGGTTGATCGGTTTGTCATCGACCAGCAGGAGGCTGCTGGCCGGCGTAGCGTTGCCGAGTTCCTGTTGAAGGGTGCGCCCGGTAAATTTCAACCACGGTTCGTTGAAATAGTTACAAAGCTTGTCCGTCCCCAATGTCCAGATCAAGGCAGCCCCGCTATTGGCGATGGTGCGGAAATGCTGTTCGCTTCGCACAAAGCCGCATGGGCATCGCGTATTTCGGTGTTCTGCATCTCCAGCTCGAGTTGATGCACCTGCAACTCGTGCAGCAGGTCCGCCGGTGCGGGCGCTGCCTCATCGACAACCGGGTGGTGGGCGAGATCGGCCTCAGCCTTGCTGCGCAAGAGCGCGGTGTCTGGCCAGTTTTCGTTGGTAGGGCTCATGACTTCTCCTTTTGTGCAATTACCACCACCCGGTACATGACTGACACGGTGTCCGTCACGAAGTCATCGAAGTGCGAGCTGGACTTGCTACCATCAGCGCCCGCAGTGACCAGCACGATCCAGCCCAGGCCCAGTTCAAGCGTCTGGTTGAGAAATCTCACGCCAGACACACCATGCCTTGCACAAAGCGCTCGAAGGCTTCCACTGCCAGGGGGCGGCTGAAGAAATAGCCTTGATACGCATGGCAGCCCGAACTGGCGAGAAAGTCCTTTTGCACTTCGGTTTCAACACCCTCGGCAATCACGCCCAGCCCCAGACTCTGGGCCAGGGCAATGACCGTCTTGGCAATCGCCGCATCGTTGGCATCGACCATGACGTCGCGCACGAACGACTGGTCGATCTTCAACTGGTCCAGCGGCAGACGCTTCAGATACGACAGCGAGGAATAGCCGGTGCCAAAATCATCCAGGGAGAAACCCACGCCCTTGGCCTTGAGTGCAAACATCTTCTCGATGATGTCCTCCACGTTGTCCGCCAGCATGCTTTCAGTCAGCTCCAGTTTCAGGCGGTACGGGTTGGTCCCCGTGTTCTTGAGAACCGCCAGCACCCGATCGACAAAGTCGGACTCTCTGAATTGAGGTGCGCTGACATTCACCGCCAGCGTGAAATGGGCCATTTCTGGCTGGGCTGCCCAAGCAGCGAGTTGAGTGCAGGCCGTTTCCAGCACCCAGTGACCCAAGGGGAGGATCAGCCCGGTTTCTTCGGCCAGCGGAATGAATTCGGCTGGCGACACCATGCCGCGTTTCGCATGCTTCCAGCGCACCAGGACTTCAGCGCCCGTGACCCGACCACCGGCAATCTGCGCCTGATAGTGGAGCACAAAGTCTTTCGCCTCCACGGCCTGCCTCAGATCACTCTCCAGCGCGGCGCGTGCCTTCACCGTCACCTCCATGGCCGGATCGAAGAAGCGTACCGTATTGCGCCCGGCTTCCTTGGCTTTGTACATGGTGAGATCGGCCTGCTTCATCAGGTTGTCGATAGAAATCGGATGGCCATTGAACAAGGTGGCGCCAATACTCGCCGTGCTGTGGTGGCCAAGCTCCCCAAAGCGGTAGATCTGATTGAGTGAGGTGAGGATTTTTTGCGCAACCGTTTCGGTTCCGTTGGCGGCGTCCATCTCGGCCTTGCCCAGATTGGTCAGTATCACGACAAATTCGTCGCCACCCAGTCGTGCTACCGTATCACCCTCACGCACGCACTGAGTCAGACGTTGTGCGACCTGCTTCAACAACAAGTCACCCACTTCATGACCGAGCGTATCGTTGAGCTTCTTAAAGTTATCCAGATCGATGAACAGCAACGCGCTATAACTGCCGCTGCGGTCACTGGTCGTCATGGCCTGCTTCAGGCGATCCAGCAGCAGGGTTCGGTTGGGTAGGTGGGTGAGTTGGTCGAAGTAGGCCAACTCATTGATCCTGTCTTCCGCAACCTTGCGTTCCGTAATGTCGAAATGCGCGCCAATGTAGTGGGTGACGACACCCGCGTCGCTTTTTACCGCAGAGATGGTGAGCCATTTTGGATATTCCTCGCCATTTTTGCGCCGATCCCAGACCTCTCCTTGCCAGCCTCCGGTGGTGTTGATGGTCTCCCACATGGTGCGATAAAAGCCCGCGTTGTGACGGCCGGATTTGAGCAGGCTTGGTGTCCGGCCCACGACTTCGTTGGCGGTATACCCGGTGGTCTCGACAAACGCCTGATTGACTTTCAGGATCACGTTGTTGGCGTCGGTGATCATCATGCACTCCTGCGAATCGAAGGCAGCTGCGGCGATGCGCAAGTCGTTCTCGGCCTGCCAGCGGTCGTCGATGTCACGCACGAAGACGAAGAACTGGCCACCACCCACCTCCCGATAGGTGACGCTGATTTCGACGTGCCAGTGCGTTCCGTCTTTGCGGCGATGCAAGGATTCAAACTGGTCGCTGCCGCTCTCGATAATGCGCTGGATATGCGCAGCGGTCTCTGCGGCACTTTCTTTCGCCTCGAGATCGACGATCCGCATGCCGAGCAGTTCGTCGCGCGCGTAGCCGGACTGCCGGCAATAGGCCGGATTGACGTCGAGCAGCCGGCCCTCGCAATCGACGCACCAGTAACCGTCTGGCGTGGTCACGAGAACTGAGTGGAGGGCGTCGAAGCTTTCCTGCAGAGCCTCTTCGGCCCGCTTGCGCTCGGTCATGTCGGTATAGGTGCCGACGTAATGCGTGGTGGCTCCGCAGGCGCCCTTGACCGCCGTGATGGTTAGCCAGTGAGCATATATCTTCTCGTTCCGGTGGCGGTTCCAGATTTCCCCCTGCCAGGCACCGCATTCCGTTATGTCGCGCCACATGGTTGCATAGAAATCCGCGTCGTGACGGTCCGACTTGAGAAAGTTCATGTGCTGTCCGACAGCCTCTTCAGCGGAGTATCCGGTAATTTCGGTGAAGGCGCGATTGATCCGGATGATCACGTCGCTGGCGTCGGTGACTACCATGCCTTGATGAGACTCAAAAGCACTCGCGGCGATGCGCAAATCATCGTCGGCCAGCTTGCTGCGGGTGACGTCCTGTACCGTACCCTGCGAACGCAACGGCTTGCCGCTTGCATCAAAATCCGATGTGCAGCGCTCGTGAACCCACTTGATGCGTCCATCGCTCATGAGCAGCCGGTGGGTGATTTCGTACGGCGCCCGGCTTTCCAGTGAACTCGTGTAGGCCTGGTTCACCGCCTCGCGGTCTTGCGGGTGAATGGCGTTGAGAAAGGCTTCGTAGTTAGCGCTGAACTGATTCGGATCGATCTCGAACAAGCGGAATACTTCGTCGCTCCAGACCAGCCTTCCAGTCTTCAGGTCCAGCGTCCAGCTGCCAACCTGCGAGATGCGCTGGGCTTCGTTGAGTCTTTCTTCACTGTCGCGCAGCAATTGTTCCTGCTCGACTGCGATCAGGTCCAAAATCCGCTGCCGTCGCTGGTAAAAGTACAGACTCAAGCAGGCGATCACGGCCAGCAGGCCGAACATCCCACCCTGGATCGCGACGTTCCGCCGCCAGGGCGCGAAGATGCCCCGCAAATCACGGGAAACCACCACCACTAGCGACTTATCCATCGACAAGTCGGCAGGCCGAACCGTTCGAAAAGCCGCCATCCGTTCCTCGTTGGTCACGTAAGTGGTCTCGGCGAAAATGCTGGTCATCCGGCCGCTGTCGCGATGGCGCGAAAATAGGCTGTTGGGCACAGCCAGATCCTTGGCGACCAGGTCGGGACGTTCCGGCATCGTCATGAACAGTTTGCCGTCGCCATGGATAAGGAAGGATCTGGCATCCGACGCGTACCGAACCGAATCGAGCAGTGTCCCGGCGAAATCCGGATGCAGCGACGCATAGATGACTCCGGCAAATTCGCCGTTGGGCCCGGAAACTGATCGCGCCAGAGCAATGACGTAAGTATTGAGCAGGGACTTGATCGGCTCGATCACGTAAAGTGTTTGCGGGGTGTTGTTTCTGGCCGCTACCTGGAACCACTCCCGATGCGCAAGGCTGGCGCCAATCAGTGTCTCGTTGTTGGAGGCCGCGACCCGACCGTCCGCACTGATCGCCAGCAGAGTTCGTACGCCGGGCAGCGTGGCGCCAAAGACTTGCAGTCGGCGATTGGTCCTTAGAAGCCCGTCCTTTTGCTCCTGCCAGCGCGGCAAGTCCTCGCGGACGCTCTCCAGTGCCTTGCTGACTGAAGCAATCTGCGGCACCAGATTTTTTTCAATCACAGCGGTCTGGCTGCTCAGGCGTTCCCGCTCCTGAACGTCGATTTGGAGGTATTCCTGATACCGCGAATACGCAATGTAGCTGCCGAATATCAGCAGTATTGCGAGCAAGAAGCCCCATTCGACAAGGCAGCGACGCGTGCGCGGCAATGAGGCTGGGAGGGTCATGCGTCTGGTGCTCCGATCAGGCAGCCCGCGCAAGCAGCTGCGGCTTGCCGAGAATGAAGCGGGCGTACTTGTCATCCTCACCCATGATGTGTTCCATGAGCCAGACGGTCACAAAGAGATTCAGTTTCAGCGGCGTGCTGTTGCTCGCATGCGCACGAATCTCGTCCAGGAGCTTTGCCACTACAGTTTCGAGTTCGCGGTGTCGCGTTTTGTGGGCGTCGAGATCTGGATACTTGTGGGTCGCCAGGAACTTTTCCTCGCTGGCGAAATGGCTCTTCGTGTAGTTCTGCAGTTGTTCCAGTGCATGCGCCGCAGCATTGATGCCGGACTGCTCCAACAGATGCCCGGAGCCGACCGAGCGGAACTCCTCGATGAGTTGAATCCAGCGGGCGTGCTGGACATCCATCTCGGGAATGCCGATGCTGTACTTTGGGTCGATGGTCATCTATGTTGTTTCGATCACGAAATTGAGCAGCCGATCCAGGGTCAGGATGATTCCCCCGCAATCTGTTGTCTTGCATACGAACGCACAGGCGCCCATGGCTTCTGCATGCGATTGGTAATGGGCATCATCGCTCGAGGACAGCATGACCACCGGCGTGGTGAATCCCCGGGTGCGCAAATCCTTCAGCAGCTGGAAGCCGTTGCTGCCGTCCAGCCGCACATCGACAAGCAATGCAGCAGGCCGGGGCGTTTCGCCAAGCATCCGTACTGCGGAACCAGTTGCGCAGGCGATGCCCTCATAGCGGCCGCTCGTTGCCAGTAATGCCAACAGCCTCTCCCGTACTGGCAGAGATTTTTCAACAACCAGGATATACATGTTCGCCCTATGTGTTCGTGGCGCCATGATGCCCGGGACGCGCCCGGCGTCATAGTCGGCAATGTCAGTTGATGTTGTAAGGCGTACCTGATGCCGTGTAGGGCAATTCTTACAAGTCCGCGCTCAAGCGGGTCCTAGCGCGGACAAGATATACCGTGCTCGATGGCGTAATGAACTAATGCCGCGGTGCTTGTCATTTGCATTTTGTTCAGGATGCGCGCCTTGTGGGTGCTGACCGTCTTGCTGCTGATGTGCAACTGAGCCGCAATGTCCGAGACGCTCTTGCCATCTACCAGCATCGCAAAGATTTCATACTCGCGGTCGGACAGTAACTGATGAGGCTCCAGGCTTCGTTTTCCGCGGATTTCGAGCGCCAGGCGCTCTGCCACCGTCGGCGTAATGTAGAGGCCGTTATTGGCCACCTTGCGCACCGCGCTGACGAGCTCGGTGGAGATGCTCTCCTTCGTCAGGTAGCCTGAGGCACCGGCCTTGATCGCCCTGACGGCATATTGCTCTTCCGTGTGCATGCTCAGCACCAGTATGGTCAACTGAGGCAGTTCCGACTTGATCTGGACAATCAGCCTGATGCCGCTGAGGCCGGGCATTGACATGTCGAGAATCAGGACATCGATCTTTTCCTCTCGCGCCAGTTTCATTGTTTCGCCGCCGTTGGTCGCCTCGCCGGCAATCCAGAAACCTTCAGCTTCACTGAGTATCTGCCTCAAGCCCTGACGCACCACCATGTGGTCGTCGGCGATAGCGACGCGGATCATGGCGCACTCCCGTACTCGATGTCAGGCAAAGGTATCGTTACATCAACCGAAACACCCTCGCCGGGGATGCTGCCGACCGAAAACGATCCGCCCAGCGCCATCGCCCGCTCGCGCATACCGAGCAGGCCAAATCCGCCCTCCTTGGTTATCGGTTCGCGCAGGCCACGTCCGTTGTCCTGGACCGCAATGAGGATTTCTCGCCGCTCCCGCACGGCGACAACGATATGCACCTTGCTTGCCTCGGCATGCCGGATAATATTGGTCAGGCATTCCTGGACGATGCGGTACGCGGCAGTAGCCATTTCCCCCTCGATCGTGTCCCCAACGTGATCGAAGACAAGGTTGCAGGTAATGGCGGGATACCGTTTCCCGAATTCCTCGACGAGCCATTCAATGGCGGCCCTGAGGCCGAGGTCGTCCAGCATGACGGGACGCAGGTCGGCCGCGATGCGGTGGATTGTTCCCAGGGCTTCATCGGCCAGGCGGGTCATGCTGGCCAGTCGCGCCGCTGCACCGCTGCTGACTGGCGTGTCTGCGAGCAGCAAGGATACGTCCATCTTGAGCGCCGTCAGCAGTTGCCCCAGTTCGTCGTGCAATTCCCGGGCGACTCTGGTGCGCTCTTCTTCGCGCACAGACTGCAGGTGCGATGAAAGTTCATGAAGCTGTTTAGCATTGTCGGCAAGCAGCTGCTTGGCCCGCTTGCGCGCGGTAATGTCGCTGTTCGATGCGCGGCGTCCGAGTGATTTTCCCACCGCGTCGCGAACAGGTTGGCACAGATGCTCGATCCAGCGCAGCTCGCCGTTCTTGTGGTGGATGCGGAACTCGAAATCGCACACACCTTTGTGCACGAGGCCGCCCAAATGGGCGACCAGGCTGGCTCGATCATCGGCGTGGGTAATCTCGACAAACAACTCGGGCCGAGACAGAAACTCCTCGGCGCGATAGCCAGTGATGCGCTCGCAGGAGGGTGAGCAATACAGCCAATGGCCGGCATCGTCGATCCAGGTTTCCCAGCTGTAGGTAAAGTCGGCCACCGTGCGGTATTTGGTTTCTGCAGACTGCAACTCGGCCGTGCGCTCTGCAAGCAGTTCTTCCAGATGGTACCGATGGCGATCAAGTTCTTCGTCTATGCGATTCTTTTCGGTGATATCGGTCAGGATGCACTGGGTGCGCTGAAAAGTGCCCGTACTGTCGTGCGCGACCCTGCCATTGATCACGACCCGCCTGCATGTACCGTCTTTGCATATCAGATCGAATTCCGGCCCATCGACAGTGCCCTGCGCCTTGAAACGAGGGAATTCACAACTGAGCGTGCCAAGCGATACCTTGGTCAGAAAATCGCCAATAAAACGGCCCATGACTTCTTCATGGGTGTAGCCTAGCATCGTAAGCCAGGCTTCGTTGACTTCAAGGATATTGCCATCGATGTCCAACGACTGGTAAGGCAACGGGGCATTTTCGTAGAGCCCGCGAAAATATGATTCTCTGTCCTTCAACACCTCTTCGGCCTGCTTGCGCGCGGTGATGTCGGAGAAGCTGGCGACGTAATGGGTGGTGCCGTGCGCGGGTGTGCCGACCGCCTTGATGAACAGCATCTCGGCATAGATCAATCCGTTCTTGCGTTTGTTCCAGATTTCGCCTTGCCAGGCACCCTTCTCCTTGAGGGAATCCCAGAAACGATGATAGAAAAAGGCATCTTGTCGTCCCGACTTGAGCAGTGCCATAGTCTGGCCGATGGCCTCTGCGGCAGAGTAGCCGGTAATGCGAGTGAAGCCCGGATTCACCCGCAGAATGACCCCGTTGGGGTCGGTCACCACCATCGCGTTCTGGGTTTCGAAGGCGATGGCGGCAATACGCAATTCCTGGTCTGCCTGTTCGCGGGCGCTGGCTTCGTTCATGGCACGCTGAATCGCGAGCTGCAACTCCTCGTTCTGCATCTCCAACTCGATCTGATGCACCTGCAGTTCATGCAGTAGGCGTTGCGTGTCGGCTTCACTGGTCTGCCGGGAAACCGGCCGCTGCGCGAGGCGTTCCTCGGCCTTGCGCCTCAGTTCGCTTGCATTCTTCCGAGTGGGCTTCTTGTCCATGATGCCGCCTACGCCCCGCGCTTTCTCAGCGCCGCCTCCAGTTGTTTGATCTCGGTAATGTCGGTGAAGGTGATCACC
>CAZAWN010000134.1:0-8122 GCA_964488825.1 uncultured Methyloversatilis sp.
TGATAGGCCACGTAAAGTGGATCAATGCCGCACCAGGGACAACGCTCAGAACAGGACGATATCGCCATGGTCGACCGTCTTCGGCTGGATACTTCCAGCCGCCACGAGCGCCTCGTACAGCGCGACTTGATTGCGGCCGTGTTGCTTGGCGTAGTAGAGCGCTTCGTCGGCCCGTTCGATGACTTCCGAGGGGGAATCATTGGGTACCAGTTGGGTGAAACCAATGCTGATGGTGACCCGACCAACGCGACTGAACGCGAAGGAATCGACATCGGCGCGAAACCGTTCGAAGACTCCGTGCGCATCTGCACTGCCGGTTGGCTGCAGAACGACGACGAACTCTTCGCCGCCGAAGCGGAACAACTGGTCGGCCAGACGAAATGAGCGACGCATCAATTGCGCCAGCATGACGAGCACTTCGTCACCGATCAGGTGCCCGTAGGTGTCGTTGATCAACTTGAACTTGTCGATATCGCAGACTGCGAGCCAGTACAGCATGTTGTCGTCGCTGGCATTGCGGCGGTGATGCTGGCCATCGACATTCTCTGCGTCCAGCGTGGCGCGACCAAGAACTTCGAACAAGTGTTTGTCGAACGTCTTGCGGTTGGCAAGTTCGGTGAGCGTGTCTGTTTCGCCATAGTCGAGCAAGGCGATATGCTGGGCGAAAAACTCGGTCAGCCCCATCAGCAATAGTCGTTGTTCGGTGTCGAAGCCAGCAGACATGCAAATGTCGATCAGATAATAGAGCTTCTTGTCGCGCGTAATCGGAACGACCATGCGCAGACCGCCGGAGACTTGCTGCTCAATCTGGTAGTTGAGCTCCCGGTGGCTCTGCAGCAGCAGCGGGTCACTGTCGATGGAGGCGCAATCCTGCTGCTCGGGAAGATAGGCATTGCGCAAGTAGGGGCCATTCGGGCCGATTCCCGCACAGTTGTGGGCAATGGCGCGATTGGCATTGATGTAACAGCGATAGATGGTCAGTCGATGGGGATTGAACAGATCCTGCAGCGCCTCGATCAGTTCTGCATTGATCTCGGTACGATCCCTGCGCGAAGAAATGCGCATGATATGGCCGAGTAATTGCATCATCGAGTTCATGTCGACTATTTGACAGGAGAGTGAGGGCAGTTTAGCTGAATCGTGGTGCGGCTGCGCGGAGAGGAGTACCTGCAGAACGGCTCATCGACGCTGTGCAGTTGGTTGTCTCTTCTTGTTCTTTGGCGGGGTTTCCGATCCCAGGGTGGGCGGCGTGTAAATGGGTTCGAACCGGCAGAGAACATCGTAGTAATTCCGGATGTTTTCTACCAGGATAACCGCTTCGCCGCCGCGAGCGCGTCCGCTTTTGAGTCTCTCGTAATACTCTGGTCGGGACATCAGCGGCAGCACTTCTTTCATATCGACCCATTGATTGGGATCGCGGTCAAGGCTCTGCGCAATACTGCGCGCGCCGCGCAGATGCCCCATGCCTAGATTGTAGGCGGCCAGGGCAAACCACAGGCGGTCGGGTTGCTGTATGTCTTCAGGGAGTTCGTCCATCAGCAGGGCGAGGTAATTCGATCCGGCCAGAATGCTCTCTTTTCCGTCGAGTCGATTGACGATGCCGAGACGGTCGGCGGTGTCGGATGTCAGCATCATCAGCCCGCGCACGCCGGTAGGCGAGGCGGCGAGCGGGTCCCATTTCGACTCCTGATAGCCGAGTGCAGCCAGCAGGCGCCAGTCGATTCCCGTGATTTCCTGAGCTTCCTGAAAAGCGTGGCGATAATCCGGCAAGCGGGTGCGCGAATGAAGAAGAAAGCCCTGCATATCGCGCGATTCGATCCGCTTGATATGGCCGAAGTAACGATCCTCGAGCCGTCGAAGTGAGCCGTTCTCCCGCACTTGGTCGATGAATTGGCTGGAGGCGTCGCGCAAGGCGGTCAGCTTGCCGGGAAAAGCCCAAGCGTAGGCAAGCTGCCCCGGTAGTTCCATGGCGATCGCCAGATCCGGGTAATAGTTAAGGGCAATATCGAAATGCAACTCGTCTCCGGCTGCCAGATCGAAGCGGCGGCGAGCGACGCCGGAAAACAGATCGGTCTCTTCGCCAACATTACGAGTCGTGATGCGTGGCGGAGGTTCGACGGCAAGTTGCCGTAACAACGGTGCTTGGACCGAGTCGGGGAGAATCGAAATTTCGCGACCTGCCAGGCGGGCGGGGTCGGATATGGGCAGGGCGCTGGCGTGTTGCACAATGATCTGGCGCGTTTCGATGATCGGGGGGCCAAACACTATCTCGGCCTGCTGCGCAGTGACTGGTATGGCTGCAGCAAAGTGAATCTGGCCGCTGAGCAATTTTTCGGTCATGGAAACATGGTTGGTCAGCGTCACGAACTGCAGCTCGACACCAAGTTCTTTGGCGAACAGCGTCACGAGGTCACGACTAAAACCTTTCATTCCCTCACTGTCCGGTACACTTTGCTGAAACACCGGGTCGGCCGGAAGGCCAACCACCAGCGGCTGACCCGGCCCCGGAGGAGGCAGACGACCAAACTGATCGCAAGCGGATGTCAGCAAACCCAGTAACAATAAGCCGAGAAGTGAACGCAGCCAACGACTCATCGTTTTATCTCGTGTTCAAAGCATGCTGCGTACTTTAAGCCGATCGCACGGCTATAATGCGCGCGCCGGAGAGGTACCGAAGCGGTCATAACGGCGCCGACTCGAAATCGGATGGTCAGGGAAACTTGGCACAAGGGTTCGAATCCCTTCCTCTCCGCCATAAATACTTTCGCTTGGCTCACAGTATCAACATCACGGAAGCACTGTCTGGGCTTACCGGCGCCAGCTCAATTCTTCCCATTCAGCAAGTTGCCGAGCAAGCCCCCCTGTTCTCCGTTCCGCCCGCCGCCACCCTGAGTGATCGGGGCAGCCGCGAAGATACGCGATGCCAGTCGGGCGAACGGCAGGGATTGCAACCAGACTGTGCCCGGGCCTTTCAGTACGGCGAAGAATAGTCCTTCTCCGCCGAACAAAGCGGTTTTGATGCCGCCCACGAACTGAATGTCGAAGTCGACGTCTTGGGTGTAGGCGACGACGCAGCCCGTGTCCACGCGCAGTAGTTCACCTGATCCCAGTTTCCGTTCCAGAACGGTGCCGCCGGAGTGGCAGAAGGCAAGACCGTCGCCTTCAAGTCTTTGCATGATGAAACCTTCGCCGCCGAAAAAGCCGGCGCCGAGACGTTTCTGGAAAGCGATTCCCAGCGCCACACCTTTGGCTGCGCAGAGGAAGGCATCCTTTTGGCAGATCAGCATGCCGCCAAGCCGATCAAGATCAAAGGGAATGATCTTGCCGGTGTAAGGCGCAGCAAAAGCGACTTTTCGCTTACCATGTCCGCGGTTGCTATAGACCGTTGTAAATAACGATTCTCCGGTGACCAGACGCTTTCCGGCGCCCAATAGCTTGCCGAACAAACCGCTTTGCTGGGCCGATCCGTCGCCGAAGATGGTGTCCATCTCAATCCCGTCTTCCATATACATCAGGCTGCCTGCCTCGCCGATGGCGGCCTCGCCGGGATCAAGTTCGATTTCGACAAACTGCATGTCGTCGCCATGCAGTTTGTAGTCGATAACGTCCATAGCCATGAAAATCTCCCTGGAGCGAAAGCGTCAGAATAACCGAATCGTGCTTTAATCAAAAGAAAATAATGTCGGATGGGCAGGTTGAAGCGTAGTCGGCTCAAATCCGCCTGGCTTTCGATAGAGGAACGGAGTTCAACGATGCAGAGAGAAATGAAGCTGGGTATCCGAGCCAAGCTCATCTTGCTGTTTGTGGTCATCAAGGTTTTGCCTATGCTGCTTTTGGCCGGTATTGCCTGGCTGGGGGTTACGCAGTTGGGTACCCAAGTTGAGCAGCGTAGCGCCGAGATGGGCGAGAGCGTGCGTAGCACCGTGGGCGATCTCAACGAAGTGATGGCCAAGGAGTCAGTCCGCGCGCTCGACGAAAAATCCCGTGAATCCATTGAACGTCTGACCACCGACACCGCGCTTGCCGTCGCCGAATTCCTCAAAGGGCGCGACAGCGACATCCTGCTGGCGGCAGCGCTCGAACCTTCGGAAACGAGCTATCGTCAGTTCGTGCGTAATCGCACGCGCGGTTTGATCGACTCTGGCAAATGGGTGCTGGCCGACGATGGCAAAACCTGGACACCGGCCGAAACGCCCCCTGCTGCGCCTGTTGCAATCACGCCGGACAATCCCGAGAACCAGCAGAACTTCAACTATCGGCCGCCGGAGCGGTTCGGTCAGCGCGTCGAGCGTCCGCTCTATCACGAGATGACTTTTGTCGGTCTCGACGGTCAGGAGAGGTTCAAAGTGTCGTCCTCGGGGTTATTGCCCGCAGGGCTGCGCAACGTGTCGCGTAAAGATAATACTTACGCACGGGCGGAAACCTATTTTGCCGAGCTGAAACGTCTCAAGCCCGGCGAGATTTACGTCTCTGACGTGATCGGTCCGTATGTGCGCTCCAGTTTCTATGGGCCGGTGATTCCAGCGGCGGCGGAGAAGCTCGGCAAGCCCTTCGAACCTGAGAAGGAAGCCTATTCAGGCACGGAAAACCCGGTGGGCCAGCGTTTCAAAGGCATCGTCCGCTGGGCGACGCCTGTGATGAAAAGCGGGACCATCGTTGGCTACGTGACACTGGCGCTCGATCACGATCACGTGATGAGTTTTACCGACAATCTGATGCCGACCGCAGCGCGCTACACGCCGATCTCCGACGCGACCAACGGCAATTACGCCTTCATGTGGGATTATCTTGATCGTTCGATCGCCCATCCCCGCCACCAATCTATCGTGGGCTTCGATCCTGCCACGGGCGAATATGAAACCCCTTGGCTCGAAGCCTCGATTTATAAGGGGTGGCAGGACAGCGGCAAACCTCTGCGCGAATATTTGACTGATGTGCCGATCTTCGACGGTCAAAGTCGCGACAAAAAGCCTTCCGTCGAATTGATCAAGGCGGGCATTCGCGGCCTCGACTGCCGCTACCTCAACTTCGCGCCCCAGTGCCATGGGTGGTATGACCTTACGAAACAGGGCGGTTCAGGTTCCTTCGTCATCCTCTGGTCAGGGGTCTGGAAGCTCACCACGGCTGCGACGATTCCCTACTACACGGGACAATACGGCAAAACGCCGCGCGGATTCGGCTATGTCACTATCGGGGCCAATGTGGATGAGTTCCACAAGGCTGCGACCGACACCAAGGCGCAGCTCGACCAGCGCGTGCAGGCCTATGGGGAACAGATTAAACAGGAAGGAGAGGAGACGCGCCAGATGATCGGGGCCAGCATGAAGACGACGGCCGTCTCGCTGACGCTTTCCACTGGCGTGATGGTTGTCGTGGTGATTTTGATCGCCATCTGGCTGGCCAGTCTGCTGACGCGGCGGGTGACGCATCTGACCCAAGGCCTTGCCAAGATTGAACAGGGCGAACTTGCGTATCGCCTGCCGAATGCCGGTGACGATGAAATGGGGCAACTGACCAACTCCATCAACCGTATGGCCGACAGCGTGCAGGCTTCCTTCCAGCGTCTGGATGAAGCCCGCGAGCGTGCGGAAGAGGCGAACCGCATGAAGAGCAGCTTCCTGGCCACCATGTCGCACGAACTGCGCACGCCCTTGAACGGCATTCTGGGATTTGCCGAGTTGTTGAAGCTGGAGTTGCAGGAAGAGGAGCCTCGTTCGTATGCGGAAAACATTCACAGCAGCGGGCAACATTTGCTTGATCTGGTGAATGATGTTCTTGATCTGGCCAAGATCGAGGCTGGCCGCATGGAGTTGCAGCATAACCCCCTCGATTTGCGCGACCTGCTGAGCGAAACAGCCAGCGTTCATCGCGTGTCGGCGAACAGCAAGGGACTCTCATTCTCCGAGCAACTTGCCGACGATCTTCCTGCCAGTCTGAATGGAGATGGTAAGCGGATCAGGCAAGTGCTGAACAATCTGCTCAACAATGCCGTCAAATTTACGCCGAGTGGTTCCGTCGAATTTCAGGCGGAACGCGTCAATAATTTTGTGAAAATCAGTGTGCACGATACGGGTGTCGGTATCCCGCCTGAGATGCAGGAAAAGGTTTTCGAGAAATTCACCCAGGCCGATCACTTCGCAACCCGCGAACAGGGAGGGTCAGGTCTGGGGCTGGCTCTGGCCAGGGAACTGGTTTGCTTGATGGGGGGCGAATTGGGTCTCGAATCCGCTCCCGGCAAAGGCTCGACTTTCCATTTCACCCTGCCCATCGTCTGACATGAGCAAGCGCATCCTGATTGTCGATGACAACATGCTTAACCGTAAGCTTGCGGCGGCCATGTTGAGTCGCAACGGCTGGGAAACGGCGGATGCCTCCGATGGCCAACAGGCGCTGAGCATGCTTGCCGGTGATCATGGCTTTGCCATCGTGCTGCTCGATATCAGCATGCCCGGCATCAACGGCGACGAAGTCTGCCGCATCCTGCGCGCCGATCCTCGTACTGCCAGACTCCCTATCGTGGCTTATACCGCGCATGCGATGGAAGAAGATCGCGGACGGCTTCTGCAGGCTGGCTTCGATGCGGTAGCGATCAAACCCGTCACACAGGCGAGTTTGCTCGGCTGTCTGGAACAGGCGCAGGCGGCTCGCGGCGTCGCTTGATCCGACCATTGCCGTCGCGCCAGCGCCGAGTTTTCGCCCCCGCTCCGGTTGCATCCGCCTCACCCTTCGGGTAGTGTGCGCGCCTTTTCGTTCCCCTCGATCTACCCATGCTGCCTTCCATCGAATCGCGAATTGCCGCCGAACTTGGCGTTCACCCCAATCAGGTTGCCGCTGCCGTACAACTGCTGGATGATGGCGCCACCGTGCCGTTCATTGCCCGCTACCGCAAGGAGGCGACCGGTAACCTCGACGATACCCAGCTCAGAACGCTGGAAGAGCGCCTTGGCTACCTGCGCGAACTCGAAGAGCGGCGCGCCGCGATTCTGGCCAGCATCGACGAGCAGGGCAAGCTGACGCCGGAACTGCGCGCCGAAGTACTGGCCGCCGAAACCAAGCAGCGCCTCGTAGACCTGTATCTGCCCTACAAGCCCAAACGCCGCACCAAGGCGCAGATCGCCCGCGAGGCCGGGCTGGAGCCGCTGGCCGATGCGCTTTACGACGACCCGACCCTCCACCCCGAGACCGAGGCGGCCAAGTACGTCAATCTGGCCAAGGAACCGCCGGAGCAGCATGTGCCCGATGTGAAGGCCGCACTCGACGGAGCCCGTCAGATTCTCATGGAGCGCTTTGCCGAGGATGCGGCGCTGCTGGAGAAGCTGCGCAACTTCTTGAACGAGCATGCGCAGATCGTCTCCAGTGTGGTGGAAGGCAAGGAAGAGGCGGGCGCCAAGTTCCGCGACTGGTTCGATTTTCGCGAACCACTCAAGAGCGCTGCTTCACATCGCGTGCTGGCGCTCCTGCGCGGGCGCAATGAGGATGTACTACGCCTCGCCATCAAAACCGACGCCGAGCTGAGCGATCCGCCCGGATCGTCCCCCTGCATGGCGATGATCGGTCGCCATGTCGGTATCGCCGACCAGGGACGTGCGGCCGACAAATGGCTGGCCGAAACGGTGCGCTGGACCTGGCTGGTGAAGCTGTCGCTGCATCTCGATACCGAATTGATGGGTGCACTGCGCGAACGCGCCGAAGCCGAGGCGATTCGCGTTTTTGCACGCAACCTGCACGACCTGCTGCTCGCCGCTCCAGCCGGTCCCAAGACGGTGATTGGTCTCGACCCCGGCATCCGTACCGGCGTGAAGGTCGCCGTCGTCGATGCCACCGGCAAACTGCTCGACACGACCACGATCTATCCCTTCGAGCCGCGCCGCGACTGGGAGGTGTCCATTGCCGCGTTGCGTCAGTTGACGCAAAAGCACCATGTCGCACTGATTGCCATCGGCAACGGCACGGCCAGCCGCGAGACCGACAAACTGGCCGGCGATCTGATGCAGCGCTACCCGGAGCTGAAGCTGACCAAGATCGTCGTCTCCGAAGCCGGCGCCTCGGTGTATTCCGCTTCCGAACTGGCTGCGCGCGAGTTTCCCGAACTCGATGTGAGTCTGCGTGGTGCCGTGTCCAT
>CAZAWN010000135.1:0-7981 GCA_964488825.1 uncultured Methyloversatilis sp.
GGTTCTTCGACGGCCAGCGCGGCGGCGGCGATGTTTTGGGCGCCGATGGTGGCGGCGACGCCTTTCAGTCCGTGGGCGAGGCGGCGCGCTTCGGCGAGGTTGCCGGCTTGCAGGGCGTCACGAATGAGCGCGGGCTGCGCGCGGTACTGCGGGCCGAACTTGTCGAGCAGCTTGCGATAACGGTCGCGCCGACCGGAAGTCGCATGCAGGCCCGCCGCAATATCGAGTTCGGGCGTCTCGGGCAGGATAATATCGGCGGCGGGGGGCGGCAGAGGGGCCGGGGTTGCAGGAGCAGGCACGGGAGGGTCGGTCCGCGCGGGCGGCGCCTCCGGTGCGTGCGCCAGGACGACGCGCACCAGTTCGTCGGGATCGATCGGCTTGGTCAGGTGAGCATCCATGCCGGCTTCGCTGCTGAGCTGCCGTTCTTCGGCAAGCGCGTGGGCGGTGAGGGCAATGACCGGCAGATCGGGCGCGAGGCGCTTGATCTGCCGCGTCGCTTCGCGGCCATCCATAACCGGCATCTGCACATCCATAAGCACCACATCGAAGCCGCGCGGATTCTCCCTCACGGCTTCGACGGCCTGCGCGCCGTCGCACACCAACGTGACTTGGGCGCCTTCCTGAACCAGCAGGTCGTCGAGCACGATGCGGTTGATTTCCATGTCTTCGGCGGCCAGCAGGCGGAGGCCGGCAAGCCGTTGTCCGGAGGTCAGGCTGGCGTAACCGGCGCTGGATAAGTGGGCATCGGTTTCGTGCAGGGACAGGCAGAGGGTAAACACGCTGCCCTCGCCCGGCGTACTGGCGACGGTGATCGCGCCGCCCATCAGGCGCGCGAGATTTTGCGAGAGCGCCAGGCCGAGGCCGGTGCCGCCAAATTTGCGCGTGGTCGAGTTGTCGGCCTGCTCGAAGGGTTGGAATAGGCGCGCGCACTGCTCCGCGGTCATGCCGATGCCGGTGTCGGCGACGGCGAAGCGGGTGTGTTCGCCCGCCCGTGTCAGCGTCAGCGTCACCGTACCGCGCTCGGTGAATTTGATGGCATTGGAGAGCAGATTGACGAGGATCTGTCGCAACCGCAAGGCATCGCCCATCACCCAGTCCGGCAGGCCTTGGGGCGGGGAGAAATGTACGACAAGCGCCTTTTCTTCCGCGCGCGCGGCCACCAGGGCCAGCGCCTCATGCGCCACGGCGCGCAGGTTCATCGGCGTGGTTGCGATGCCCATTTTTCCGGCCTCGATCTTCGAGATATCGAGGATATCGTCAATGATGCCCTGCAGATGCTGGCCCGATTTGAGAATGCGCGCGCAGGTTTCGCCGGTCTTGCGGCCCCGATTCTCGCGCTCGCCGATACGCGCCAGACCGATGATGCCATTGAGCGGCGTGCGAATCTCGTGGCTCATGTTGGCGAGGAAGGCGCTCTTGGCCACGGCGGCGGCTTCGGCGGCGGTCTTCGCCGCCCCCAGCTCCACGTGTGTTTTCACGCGCTCGGTCACGTCGCGGTTGGAGGCGCGCCGGCCCAGATAAGCGCCCTCGGCATCGAATACCGGCACGCAGACATGCTCGACCCAGACCTCCGCGCCATCCGGCTTGAGGATGCGAAACTCCTGCCGGCACATGCCTTCTGTCGGAACATGCAGCTCGTCGAGATGATGCCCCAGCGCCACCCGATCCTCCGGATGAACAATATCAAGCAGCAAGGCCGGATTTTGCAGGAAGGCGTCAGGCTCGCGTCCGGTAATGTGCCGGACCGCGGGGGAGCAATAGAGGAACTTGCCTTCCGGATCAACCCAGGTTTCCCAGTCGTGGGTGAAATCGGCAATCGTGCGGTAGCGCGTTTCGGACTCTTTCAGAGCGCGGGTACGCTCTGTCAAAAGTTCTTCGAGATGGTCGCGATGGCGGGCCAGTTCAACTTCGTCGCGCTTGCGCTCGGTGATGTCGGTAATGGCGCCGACCAACCCGCCGACCTGGCCGTCCGGGCCGGCAAAGGAAGCCTTGTGGAAGATCGCATCGCGCTGCTCGCCGTTGGGCTTGCGCACAATGAATTCGTAGGTTTGCACGCCGGGTTGATCGAGCAGTACGGCGTCCATGGCGTGATAGCGGCGCGCGACTTCCTCCGACGCCATGTCGAAGACGGATTCACCGATGATGTCGCTGGCCGGTCGTTCGAGCATTTCCGCGAAGTGCCGGTTGCATGCCAGATAACGGCCCTGAGCATCCTTCAGAAAAACCGGCAGGGGGAGGGTGTCGAACAGGGTACGCAGAATGGTTTTCTCTTGTGCGACGGCAGCGTGCGCCTGCTTCAATGCCTCCTGGTCGATCAGTTGTTGCTCGAAATGGCGAAATACCAGACACAGCAAGACAGTGACGAGGGGATACAACAGCAACAGAACCCACCAGGCTTGCGCAATGAACGCATAGCCGGTCCGTTCCGGTAGTTGCGTAAAGGCGGCCAATTGCATCAGTTGGACGACCACCCCCAGGGCCAGGTAATCGCGCAGTTGCGGCGGGCGCTTGCGGGACTGCCACCACTGCCGGGCGAGTACGCCCAGCAGCGCTGCCAGCAAAATGATCGATACCCCGACCGGCGCCCCCATGCCGCCCAGTTGCCAGCGATAAACGCCGGCCAGCACGGCAGCAACCCCGGCTGCCACGCCACCGCCCGCCACGCCGGCGACCGCCAGCACGATCGAGCGGCCATCGAAGAAGACGCCCCCCGGCGCAAAGCTGACGGGATTGGCCATGCCCAGCACGGCGATGCCACCAAACAACAGGCCGAGCAGCGCGTTACGCGTCGACGTTTCCTTGCGGAAGTGAGCCAGAATCAGTTGCCCCGTTGCAGCCAGGGCGACCATGAATGCGATGTTATTGATCAGGTTCGTCAGCATGACTTGGCATGTGTATCAGCGGGCATCAGTTTCAGCCAGCCCATGGTGGTTTAGTCCAGTTTTCCCGGATCGACCGGCTTGAAGTTACGCCTGTTCATCGCGGCAACGTCAAAGTCGGCGCTGGCGGGACGGCATCTCGTCCTCACCATAGATCGACCGTTGGCTTT
Organism: uncultured Methyloversatilis sp.; assembly: GCA_964488825.1. Classification (GTDB taxonomy): domain Bacteria; phylum Pseudomonadota; class Gammaproteobacteria; order Burkholderiales; family Rhodocyclaceae; genus Sulfuricystis. The sequence goes on from CAZAWN010000135.1 coordinate 3,050, forward strand.
TCCCCCTCGTCCTGGCTGACGGTGCATTCACCGGCTTTCGCCAGGCCAGCGAGGATGCCGGCAAATGTATTGTCGAGCTGTGTGGAGTGCGCCATGAGCGTCAGTACTCTTTCGACGGCATCGCGCACCGTACCGCTGATGGCGGATTCCTGGTTGTCCGATAGTCCCATGCCGTGATACATCCGCTCGATGTGGGTCGTCATGGTTTCCAGTTCCGTTCGCGTTGCTGTTTGCATCTCGCGGTAGCTGCTACGCAGTTGGTCGACCGCCTGGCGCGTTTCATTGGCCAACTCGTGCAACTCTTCTGCCCGGGTCACTACCTGGTTGCGCAGGTCGATATTGTCGGCAGCCAGATCCGCTGCCTCGGCGATCATGGCGCCATGATCGCGGATACGTCCGCACAAGTCCTCGTCCTCGAGCGGCATGTTCCTGATCAGGATCGATACCTTGTCGTAGTTGATGATCGTGCGATTCTTGAAACTGAAAATGCGCCCCATCGAGGACATTTTCTCGAAAACGGACTCTTCAAGCGGGGAAGCCGGCCCGCAGGGTGTCATGCTCAGTCTCCCGCTCGGAACGCGCAGTTGGACATGGCAATCGAGGCCAAAAGAATTCAACGAACGGAGGGTGGTGGTCGCCAGACCGTGCAGCGTACGACAACCGAGTGCATCCCGACCGAACCTCAGTGTCACGCCCGATTCGCCCAGCGAGTTGAGCGCCGTCATTGCCGTATCGAACGCGCTGCGCCCCTGTTTCGCGTTCGCCTGTTGTTGCCGAAGGTGACGGATCGATAGCGCCGCTTTGCGCAATACTTCATCCGGAACAAACGGCTTGGACATGAAATCGCTGCCGCCCACATCGTAGGCGTGCAGTCTGTCTTCGAGTTCGCCGTGACTGGAGAGGAAGATTACCGGCACGTCGGCAGTGGCCTCCATGGCGCGCAGCCGGCGACAGGTTTCGTAACCATCGATCCCCATACCCATCTCGATGTCGAGAAACACCGTCTCGGGCATGCTTGCGTCGCCGTCCGCGCATGCCGCGAAATGAGCGAGGGCCTCCTCACCGGAACAGGCTTCAACCACCCGATGGCCGGCGCCGGCGAGTGTGGCGCCAAGTAGTGCGGTCGCCACCGGATCGTCATCGACAACAAGAACGCAACCGGCGAGTTCGCGGGCAGATGCGGCGGGGATATCGAAAAGCTCTTCCATTTGTAATCTCCCTGGGTTAATGCATGAAATCGGTTTGACGGTGCGGTTCAATCCTGACATCAGGAAGGCTCCAGCAGTTCGGCCAGTAGCACCAGCGCGCGCTCCCACGCCGCCAGCAGAGCGGCAAGCGCGTCGGTGCAATGGCGGGCATCGGCTCCTTCCGTCCGGGCCTGCTTTGCCGCTGCCTCAAGTCGGGTCGCTGCGGCGTGCAGTTCGCCCAGTCCAAGGGTGCCGGCTGAGCCTTTGAGCGCATGGGCCAGCCGGCGCGCCGTTTCGAAATCCTGCCGTGCCAGTGCAGCGGCAATGTCGGTCACACTGTTTGCGTTGCGCTCGCGGAACAGGCGCAGAACCTGCTCAAACACCTTGGGACTGTTATTGGCGCGCTGCAAGCCTTGCGCGTAATCGAACACCTCTGTCGCCACGGGCGGCTCCCTTTCCGGGCCTGCCTGGGGCGGAACGGGCGGCGTTGCGGGCGGAACATCAGCGCTTGGCGGGCCGTGCTGCGCTGACGGGGCATTGATTGAATGCGCCAGAATGATGCGCACCAGGTCATCCGGATTGAACGGTTTGCAAAGGTGATCAACCATGCCGGCGGCCAGGCAAAGCCGGCGCTCCTCGGCAAGCGCATGCGCAGTCAGGGCGATGACCGGGAGTCCAGGCGAAATCTGCTTGATCTGCCGCGTCGCTTCGCGGCCATCAACCACCGGCATCTGCACATCCATCAACACCACGTCGAAGCCGTGCGGGTTGTTGCGCACGGCTTCGACGGCTTCCGCGCCGTCGCACACGAGGGTTCCTGTTGCACCTTCCTGAATCAGCAGATCGTCGAGCACGATGCGATTGATTTCAATGTCTTCGGCGGCGAGGATGCGCAGGCCGGCAAGTCGTTTGCCCGACATTGTACTGGCATAGTGAGAACTGGTGGGCAGTGTATCGGTTGTCGGCAGGGGTAGTCTTACGGTAAACCGGCTGCCGACTTGGGGCGCGCTGTCGACGGAAATGTCGCCGCCCATCAGTTGCGCCAGATTGCGCGAGAGCGCCAGGCCGAGGCCGGTGCCGCCGAATTTGCGCGTAGTGGAGTTGTCGGCCTGCTGAAAGGGTTGGAAAAGGTGGGTGCACTGATCGGCCGTCATGCCGATGCCGGTGTCGGCGATGGTGAAAGCAAAGTACGCGGCTTCGCGCGAAACGCTCAAGGTCACCGCCCCGGTCTCGGTGAACTTGATTGCGTTGGAGAGCAGGTTAACCAGAATCTGTCGTAGCCGCAGGGCGTCGCCCAGCACGGACAAAGGCAGGTCCTGCGGCGGAGAAAATGACAGAGGCAGCCGCTTCTCGGCGGCGCGCTGGGCAACCAGCAGCAGGGCCTCGCGCACCACGACAAGCAAGTTCATGGGCGCCGGGGTAATCGTCAGTTTGCCGGCCTCGATCTTGGAAATGTCGAGAATGTCGTCGATGATGCCTTGCAGGTGCTGGCCGGACTTGAGGATGCGCAAACAGGTCTCGCCGGTCTCGTGGCCACGGTTTTCCCGTTCAGCGATGCGCGCCAGGCCGATGATGCCGTTCAGCGGCGTGCGAATTTCGTGGCTCATGTTGGCCAGGAAGGTGCTCTTCGCCACGGCGGCGGCTTCGGCCTGATTGCGCGCTTTTTCAAGTTCCCGTGTACGCTCGCCGACCAGGTCTTCCAGGTGTTCACGGTGGTTTTCCAGTTCGGCGGTGCGGGTTGCGACGAGTTCTTCCAGATTGTTGCGCTGGTTATCGAGTTCAGCTTCCGAGCGCTTCATCCAGCGGCTCTGGCGTAGCACGAGAACCAGCGCAACGAAGGCCAGCAGCAGGTTGAGGGAAATGCCCAGCATGAGGTGATTCAAGTTGTAATCGAATTCCACCACCTGCATGCGCAAGCCGAAGGCGTATTCCCCGACGCTATCTTGCAAGGGCAGGTAACGCACATTGCGGTTCCAGCGTAGAAAGTCTTGCGGCTGGCGGCTTTCGAGCACCTGTTTGACGCGCTCGAAAATCTCGGGCTCGACCTGTATCGGTTGCGTCATCGAGAGTTGCCAACCGTGACGATCGATGATGCGCAGCTTGTTGAGGTGGGAATGCTGCTCAACCAGGCGAGCAGCGAGGATCACCGGATCAAAGGGTGCAAGACGCTGGGCAATCAGCTCGGACTTGATGCCCAGTTCGAGTATCCAGCGTTTATCGGGTGTGGGCAGATAGGCATATTTGCGAAACAGACCGGTTTTGGATTCCTTGCTGATCGAATCGATGCGCAACACCCCGGACTGGCGAATTTCTTGCAGATAGGCATAAAAATCAGGCCATTGACGGAAATCAAGCCCGATGTCGTGGGGCAAGGTGCTGTGGCGTACCACCCCGGTCGCGTCAAGGGCATACAGATCAACCTCCCCGCCCAGGCGTTGCTGCAAGGCAGCCAGATCAACGCGATCGATCACACCGCCCCGCGCCTGATACTCCGCCAGGAAGAGGCGCAGACCATCCTCAAGCTGCGTGGCAAATGCGTCTTCGACGATTACCGAGGAAACCCTCAATAGGCGCAAGGAATGCAACATCGACTGTTCGATCTGCAAGTGCATCTGGCGGGCGTTGGATACCAGCAGTGTGCTGTTGATGACCGTCAGCAACAACAATAGGGGCAGAAACAGCAGTACGGCACGTCGTGTCAACGCATAACGCTGGGGCTGGGGTGGCGTGCGTGTAGGAGAACTCGTGTCGACCACTTTAGTCCGCTGTGGGTTCGTAGAGGATGACGTAACGCCCGAACGGCTGGCTACGCAAACCCGGCGACAACTCGTCGCGAGACCGCCCCATCAATGGCTGCGTTGCGAGCAAACATAGCTTTTCGTCGAGTCGATCAACCCAGGCATCCGCTTGAATAACGCTGTCCTCCGCAATGAAGTCCCAGACCTCTGCAATATCGGTACTGGCAAGCGGCCGACGAAGAATGCGTGCCATGTTATGTCTTGGTGGAGCCTGTCGCATCCGCGCGCCTCACCCGCCCCTCTTGCTTTATCTGGTCCGGATTCCATTCCGCCGAGACGCCGCTGTTCAAACCGGCCCGGATGTCCTGCCGCAACTGTTCGATCCTTGCAGCACGGGGGTTGTCTTGCTCATCCATCAGGCGCAACGCTTCACGCACAACCTCACTGGCGGAAGTGTAAAGCCCCGAGTCAACTTTTTGCCGCACCATGCCCTCAAGATGCGGGGTTAAATTGATGTTCATACCCATGTCAAGACTCCTTGCGTTGAAAGGATTAAGCGCTCGCCAGGATTCTATTCAGCATTGTCAAAGATGGACATAGTCAGTGCAAAAACGTCGAATGGGGCCGTCTTAACTTTCAGAAGGGAAGCCTGAAACGTGTTGCGCCCCCTCCCCGGATACCTTCCTCGTCAGCCACCCCAACAGGGTTTCGTAAAGCTTTTCGGGATCGACTGGCTTGCTGATGTGCTCGTTCATGCCGGCGGCGAGGCAGGTTTCGCGATCCTCGTCGAAGGCGTTGGCGGTCATGGCGAGAATCGGGGTGGTCTGGTTCAGCGAGTCGGCGCCCAGGCTGCGAATCGCTTGCGTGGCTTCCACGCCGTTCATCACCGGCATCTGCATGTCCATGAGAATCAGGGCGTAGTGGTTCTGTCGGGCGAGTTGCAGCGCCTGCTGGCCGTCCTCGGCCAGATCGACCACCAGGCCGACATCTTCCAGCAGGCCGCGAGT
>CAZAWN010000136.1:0-7977 GCA_964488825.1 uncultured Methyloversatilis sp.
GCGATCCTTGTAGGAGGTTTCACATGCCTCGTCGGACTCGAAGAACAGCACCTGGGCGCATCCCTCGCCAGCGTAGATCTTGGCGGGCAGCGGCGTGGTATTGGAAAACTCCAGGGTCACATGGCCCTCCCATTCGGGCTCGAAGGGCGTGACATTGACGATGATGCCGCAACGCGCATAGGTTGATTTACCGAGGCAGACCGTGAGCACGGAGCGCGGGATGCGGAAATACTCCAGGGTGCGCGCCAGCGCGAACGAATTCGGCGGGATCACGCAGTAACCCTTGCCGGAGACCTCGACGAAAGAATTCGAATCGAAATTCTTCGGGTCGACGATGGTCGAATTGATGTTGGTGAACACGCGAAATTCGTCGGCGCAGCGGATGTCGTAGCCGTAGCTCGACGTGCCATAAGAGACGATCTTGCGGCCGTCGATTTCGCGCACCAGTTGCGGAGAAAAGGGCTCGATCATGCCGTGTTCGGCCGCCATGCGGCGGATCCATTTGTCCGATTTGATGCTCATTGTGTGCAGTGGGGTAGTGGCAGGTTATGAAAATGGTGCGTGATTCTTCCACCGATGCAGGTCAAAGTCACGCAAAAATATCGTCGGTCCTCACGCCTTGGCCGGTCGGCTGACCAGCGCTATGCCGCCGATCACCAGACCGGCCCCGAGCAATTGGGCGCTTGACACCGGCTCCGCCAGCAATCCGGCGGCAAACGCGATGGTCGCCAGCGGGCCGAGCATGGAAACCAGCGCCACGCGCGCGCTGCCCAGTCGGCGAATCGCGGCCGATTGTGCAAACACCGGCAGTACGGTGCAAAACAATCCCATCGCCAATCCGTAGCCATACACCGGCCAGGGCTGGTCGAGTTGAGACAAGGGCAGGGTCGCTAAAAAGTGTCCGAATACCGCCGCGGTCGAGACCAGCATGGCCAGGGCGGAAAAGCGCGCCGTGCCGATACGGGCGATCAGCGGCGCGCTGCCGCTCAGGTAAATGGCGTAACACAGGGCCGAGGCAAAGACCAGGCCACCGCCTAGCCAGATGGTTGCTGGATCGGCGGCGGCATTAAGATCGTGCCAGAAAGCCGCGCCGATGCCGAGGTAGCACAAGGCGAGCGCCGCCACTTCGCGCCTGCTCGCCCAGCGCCGCAGCATGACCATGCTGAACAGCAGCGTCAGTGTCGGGTAGGTGAACAAAATCAGGCGCTCGAGGCCGGCCGAGATGTACTGCAGGCCCAGAAAATCGAAAACGCTGGCGCCATAGTAGCCCGCCAAACCCATCGCGACCACGCCAGCCCAGGCGCGCGCGCTCAGGCGCAGTTCTCCGCGCGATGCCCGAAGCCCCACCCAAAGAAAGACCGGCAGGGCGAAGGCCATGCGCAATACCAGCAGAGTGATGGCATCCACCCCGTAGGGATAAGCCAGCTTGACGAAAATCGCTTTGAACGAGAAGCCGAAGGCGGCGAAGATGGCCAGCGCCATCCCCGCTCCGTGTTCGCTCAGGCGGGGTAGCACCGCTAGCGGCGACCGCCGCCCAGCAAGGAGCCCAGCACGCCGCGCACGATCTGGCGACCAATGGACGAGCCGATGGTGCGCACCACCGTCTTGGCCGCCATCTGCATCAAGCCTTCGGTCTGTCCGCCACGCGGTCCGGTGCGACCAAACAGCAGGTCGTTCAGCCCTCCGCTGCCGGCGGCTTCCGCTGGAGCCGTCCCGCCAGCGCCGACTCTTGCCGGCTGCGCCGACCCTGACGCATGCGCCATCAGCTTCTCGTAGGCCGACTCGCGGTCAATGACTTTTTCGTAGTGGCCGAAGAGCGCGGAGGACTGGATCGTCGCCCGACGCTCGGCGTCGGTGAGCGGCCCAAGGCGGGAGGAGGGCGGCAACACGAAAGCGCGCTCGACGATCGCCGGCCGGCCCTTCTCGTCGAGGAAGGACACCAGCGCCTCGCCGACGCCCAGTTCGGTAATGGCGCTGGCCGCATCGAAGGCTGGATTGGGACGCATGGTTTCGGCTGCCGACTTGACCGCCTTCTGATCGCGCGGGGTGAAGGCGCGCAAGGCGTGCTGGACGCGATTGCCCAACTGGCCCAGTACCTTTTCCGGCACGTCGAGCGGATTCTGCGTGACGAAATACACGCCCACCCCTTTCGAGCGGATCAGCCGCACCACCTGCTCGACCTTGTCGACCAGGGCGTCCGGCGCGCCGTCGAACAGCAGGTGCGCCTCATCGAAGAAGAACACCAGCTTGGGCTTTTCCAGATCACCGGCCTCGGGCAATTGCTCGAACAGTTCAGCCAGCAGCCAGAGCAGGAAGGTGGCGTAGAGCTTGGGGGAATTCATCAGTTTGTCGGCGGCGAGGATGTTGACCACGCCCTTGCCATCCTGCGTTTGCATCAGATCGGAGATATCCAGCATCGGTTCACCGAAGAAAGCGCCGCCCCCCTGCTCTTCAATCGCCAGCAGGCCGCGCTGGATGGCGCCGATGGAGGCGGCCGAAACGTTGCCGTACTGTGTCTTGAACTGCGCCGCGTTGTCGCCGACATGCTGCACCATCGCCCGCAGGTCCTTGAGATCAAGCAGCAACAGGCCCTGATCGTCGGCGACGCGGAAGACGATCTGCAGCACGCCCTCCTGCGTATCGTTGAGCGCCAGCAAACGCGCCAGCAGCAAGGGGCCCATGTCGGAAATGGTGGCCCGCACCGGGTGCCCGCCCGCGCCAAAAACATCCCAGAAAACCGTCGGGCAGGCCGCCGGCGTCCAGTCGGCGATGCCGAGGTTGTCGAGCCGCTTCTGGAACTTGTCGGATGCCGTCCCGCTAGCGCCGAGTCCCGAAAGATCGCCCTTCACGTCAGCGAGGAACACCGGCACGCCGATGGCCGAAAACTGCTCGGTCAGGCGTTGCAAGCTCACCGTCTTGCCGGTGCCGGTGGCGCCGGTAATCAGGCCGTGGCGGTTGGCCAGGGCAGGCAGCAGATCAAGGGTGCGGTCGCCGTGCTTGGCGATGGGCAGGGGCTGGGTCATGGCGTCTCCGTTGGCGGTTGTAGAATTCACCGATTCTACGTGGCAACAAAGGGATCAATCGTGGCAGGTCATTCTAAATGGGCAAACATCCAGCACCGCAAGGGGCGGCAGGATGAAAAGCGCGGCGCGGCGTTTTCTCGCGTCGCCAAGGAAATCACCGTCGCCGCCAAGATGGGCGGGGGCGACGCCAACTTCAACCCGCGCCTGCGGATGGCTATTGACAAGGCGAAAGCCGTCAACATGCCCAAGGACAAGATCGAGAACGCCATCAAGAAGGGCACTGGCGAGCTCGAAGGCGTCGATTACGTCGAGATTCGCTACGAGGGTTACGGCATCGCCGGTGCGGCGGTGATGGTTGACTGCCTCACCGACAACAAGACGCGCACTGTCGCCGAGGTGCGCCACGCCTTCAACAAATACGGCGGCAACATGGGCACCGACGGCTGCGTCGCCTTCATGTTCAAGCATTGCGGCCAGATGATTTTCGCGCCCGGTACCGACGAAGCCAAGCTGATGGATGCCGCCATCGAGGCCGGCGCGGAAGACGTGGCGAGCAACGACGACGGCTCCATCGAAGTACTCACCGGCCCCGGCGATTTCCTTAACGTCAAGGAAGCGCTCGAAGGCGCGGGCTTCAAGGCCGAATACGCCGAAGTGACGATGAAGCCGCTCAACGAGACGGAATTCGTCGGCGAGGACGCTGTGAGAATGCAGAAGCTGCTCGATGCACTCGATGGTCTCGACGACGTGCAGGAGGTTTACACCACCGCGGTGATGGACGAGTAATCGTTCCGCGTGCCGACTGCCGTCTAGCCAGCGCCGACTTTCGATGTTGCAACGTGCGGCGCCTTTCCTGTTCGTCTTCCTCTGGAGCACGGGCTTTCTTGGCGCGAAGTACGGCTTGCCGCATGCCGCGCCGCTGGCCTTCCTGTTTGTCCGTTACCTGTGGGTGATTTCCCTGATGGGCCTGCTGGCCCTGGCCTGGCGCGCGCCCTGGCCGCGTGACGGCCGGCAGTGGCTGCATATTGGCGTGAGCGGGTTGCTGGTCCATGGGGTGTACCTCAGCGGCGTGTTCATCGCCATCGGCAAGGGGTTGCCGGCCGGCATCACCGCGCTGGTGGTCGGCCTGCAACCTTTGCTGACCGCTACCGTCGCCGGTCGCTTGCTGGGCGAAACGGTGTTGCCGCGCCAATGGCTCGGACTGGCGCTCGGCTTTTTCGGCGTCGCCCTGGTTGTGGCGCACAAAGTCGGCGCGGGTTTTGCCCTCGACGCGCTCTGGCCGGCTTTGGCGGCGCTGGGCGGCATTACCGCCGGTACCTTGTATCAGAAGAAGTTCAGCCCGCATTTCGACTGGCGCAGCGGTGCCGTCGCGCAGTTCCTGCCGACCGCCATCGTCACCGGCGCCATCGTCTTCGCCACGGACGGCTATCGCATCGCCTGGACAGGCGAGTTCGTCTTCGCCCTCGGCTGGCTGGTGCTGGTGCTGTCGGTCGGCGCCATCTCGCTGCTCAACTGGCTGATCCGCCACGGCAGCGCGGTGAACGTTGCCAGCCTGTTCTACCTCACCCCGCCCACCACCGCGCTACTCGCCTGGCTGCTGTTCGGCGAAACCGTCACCGGCCTGGCCCTGGCCGGGATGGCACTCGCGGTGTGGGGCGTGTATCTGGCGCGGCGATGAGTGGCGCGGCGATGAGCAGCGTGCGTATCCTCGGCATCGACCCCGGCTTGCGCATTACGGGTTTTGGCGTGATCGACAAAATCGGGCAGAAACTCTCCTACGTCGCGAGCGGCTGCGTCAAAAGCAACGATAAGGACGCGCTCCCGCAGCGGCTGAAAACCCTGCTCGATGGCATCGGCGAGGTCATCGCCATCTACCAGCCCAACGAAACGGCCATCGAAAAAGTATTCGTCAACGTCAATCCGCAATCCACGTTGCTGCTCGGCCAGGCGCGCGGCGCGGCGATTGCCGCCCTCGTCCTCGCCGGGCTGCCGGTGGCCGAATACACCGCCTTGCAAATCAAGCAGGCCGTGGTCGGTCACGGCAAGGCGGCCAAGGAACAGGTCGGCCATATGGTCACACGCCTGCTGCAATTGCCGGGCGAACCCTCTGCCGACGCTGCCGATGCTCTTGCTTGCGCGATTTGTCACGCGCATGGCGGCCAAGGCTTGGGTAACATCGCCACGCGCGGCTTGCGCGTGAAAAATGGACGTCTCCTATGATCGGCAGAATCACCGGCGCCCTGCTGGAAAAGAACCCGCCGCAAATCCTCGTCGATGTCGGCGGCGTCGGCTACGAGCTGGATGTGCCGATGAGCACCTTTTACAACCTGCCGAACCTCGGCGAACGCGTCGCTTTGATCACCCATCTGGTGGTGCGCGAAGACGCCCACCTGCTGTTCGGTTTTCTGACCGAAGCTGAACGGGCCTTGTTCCGCCAGTTGCTGAAGATTTCCGGCATCGGTGCACGCATGGCGCTGGCGGTACTCTCCGGACTGTCGGTGCAGGAACTGGCCCAGGCGGTCGCCTTGCAGGAAACCGGCCGGCTGACGAAGATTCCCGGTATCGGCAAGAAAACCGCCGAACGCCTGCTGCTGGAACTGAAAGGCAAACTGCCTGTCGGCGGCGGGACGGCCACCAAACTCGGCGCTGGCGGGACGGCACAGGCCGTCCCCGACGCTGCCAGCGATATTCTCAATGCCCTGTTGGCGCTCGGCTACAACGAACGCGAAGCGGTTGGCGCGATGAAGGCGCTGCCGGCGGATTGCGGCGTTTCCGACGGTATCCGCCAGGCGCTCAAGGCCTTGGCAAAAGCCTGAGATTTCAGAATACGAAAGGATGCAAGCATGACCGAAAGCAGTCTCCGCAATGCTCGTCTGGCGCTGGTCGCCCTGCTGGGCGTCGGCGCGATCTGGGTGCTTGCCCCCTTCGTCGCCGCCTTGCTGTTCGCCGCGATTCTTTGTCTGAGTACCTGGCCGCTGTTTGACCGGCTTGAAACGCGGCTCAAGGGCCGCACCACCCTGGCCGCCCTACTGGCCACGCTGATTCTGGCGCTTGCCGTGCTGGTGCCGATGTCTTATCTGGCTGCCACGATCGCCGACGGGGTCGGGCAGTTGATCACTTTGCTGCGGCCCTGGTTCGAATCTGCCGATCATGCACCGCCCGACTGGCTGGCCGGCTTGCCTCTGGTTGGCGAGCAACTCGACGCCTATTGGCGCAAACTGGCCAGCAATCAGGCGGAACTTACCAACCTCGGCAAGCAGTTGTTTGAGCCGACGCGACGCTTCCTGCTCGCTGCGGCCGGACTGATCGGTCAAGGCCTGCTGGAGCTGACGCTGGTGGTGTTCATCGCCTTCTTTTTCTACCGCGATGGTCGCACGCTGGCCGCGCGGCTCGCCCGCCTGGCCGACAAGCTCGGCGGCGAACTCGGTGCACGCATGCTCCAACTGACGCAATCGACCATCATGGGCGTGATGATCGGTATTGTCGGCACCGCAGCGGCGCAGGCCATTGTCGCCCTCGTCGGCTTCCTGATCGCCGGTGTTCCGGCCGCCCTGTTGCTCGGCGCGGCGACCTTCTTCCTGTCGATGATCCCGGTCGGCCCGCCGCTGATCTGGGGCGGCGCGGCTTGGTGGCTCTACGACCAAGGCCAGACCGGCTGGGCGATTTTCATGCTCGTCTATGGGGTGGTCGTGATCAGTAGCGTCGATAATTTCGTCAAACCCATTCTCATCAGCCGTACCGCGAGCTTGCCGATCCTGCTGATTGCGCTGGGCGTTTTCGGCGGCGTTCTGGCCTTCGGCTTCGTCGGCATCTTTCTCGGTCCGGTGATCCTTGCGCTCGGGCTGACGCTTGCCGAGCGCTGGTCGGCCCCCGCGACCGAAGGCCAATCAGGCACAATCTCCCCATGATCGAAACCGACAATCTGTCCGAGCGCCTGATCGCTGCCGTCAAGTCTTCGCCGCAGGAAGAGGCACTCGAACGCGCCCTGCGACCGAAAATGCTGGCCGACTATGTCGGCCAGGAAAAGATTCGCGGCCAGCTCGAAATCTTCATTGCCGCCGCGAAGAAGCGCAAGGAAGCGCTCGACCATGTGCTGCTGTTCGGCCCGCCAGGGCTAGGCAAGACCACGCTGGCGCACATCGTTGCCCACGAACTGGGCGTCAATCTGCGCCAGACCTCGGGCCCGGTACTGGAGCGCGCCGGCGATCTGGCCGCGTTGTTGACCAACCTTGAACCGCACGACGTGCTGTTCATTGACGAAATTCATCGTCTCTCGCCGGTGGTCGAAGAAATCCTTTACCCCGCGCTCGAAGATTTCCAGCTCGACATCATGATCGGCGAAGGACCGGCCGCGCGCTCGGTGAAGCTCGATCTGCCGCCCTTCACCCTGGTCGGCGCAACCACGCGCGCCGGCATGCTGACGAATCCGCTGCGCGACCGCTTTGACATTGTCGCGCGACTAGAGTTCTATACGCCCGAAGAGCTCGGCCTGATTGTGCGCCGCTCGGCGCACCTGCTGAACTGCGAGATCGCGACGGAAGGTGCCGTTGAAATTGCGCGCAGAAGCCGCGGTACGCCGCGCATCGCCAACCGCCTGCTGCGCCGCGTGCGCGACTTCGCCGAAGTAAAGCATGACGGCGCGATCACGCGGGACATTGCCGATGCCGCGTTGACTATGCTCGACGTCGATCACCTGGGTCTGGATGTCATGACCGTAAACTCCTTGGCGCCATGCTGGAAAAATTCGGCGGCGGGCCGGTAGGGGTGGACAACCTCGCCGCCGCCATCGGCGAGGCACGCGATACCATTGAGGATGTGCTGGAACCCTACCTGATCCAGCAAGGCTATTTGCAACGCACGCCGCGGGGCCGCATCGCGACGGCCAGCATCTGGCGCCATTTCGGCCTGGAAGCGCCCGGCGCCGTCGGCCATGGAGACCTGTTCGCATCGTGAA
>CAZAWN010000137.1:0-7959 GCA_964488825.1 uncultured Methyloversatilis sp.
AGGATCAGCAGCGAAATCGGTGTCGATTCGGCGGGCTTGAGCACCACGCAGTTGCCGGCGCCGAGTGCGGGCGCGAGCTTCCATGCCGCCATCAGGATCGGGAAGTTCCACGGGATGATCTGGCCGACCACGCCGAGCGGTTCGTGGAAGTGATAGGCGACGGTGGTGTGGTCGATCTCGCTGATGCCGCCTTCCTGCGCGCGCACGCAGCCCGCGAAATAGCGGAAGTGGTCGGAGGCGAGGGGAATGTCGGCGTTGAGCGTTTCGCGGATCGGCTTGCCGTTATCCACTGTTTCGGCATAGGCCAGCAGCTCGAGGTTGGCGTCGATGCGGTCGGCGATCTTCAACAGCAGGTTGGCGCGCTCGCCCGGCGAGGTCTTGCCCCAGGCGTCTTTCGCGGCGTGGGCGGCATCGAGCGCCAGCTCGATGTCGGCGGCGTCCGAGCGGGCGGCTTTGGTGTAAACCTTGCCATTGACCGGGGTGATGACGTCGAAGTATTGCCCCTTGACCGGGGGCGTCCACTTGCCGCCGATGAAGTTGTCGTACTGGGCTTTGTACTGCACTTTGGCGCCGGCGGCGCCGGGGGCTGCGTAAATCATATGTCTCTCCTCGTGTGAAATTGTCGGTGTGCGGTCATGCAAGATGACCCTGCCCCTATCGCATCAGCCGTGCCAGAGGAAAGGCCTATTGATTTTTAAGGAAAGATATTTTATGTCCGGCAGGGGAGGTGCGTTGTGGGACGTCACGAAGTGGGACACTGTCACGAAATGACACAGTGGTTGACTAATTTTCTGGGAAAGCCTTGCAAGTCGCTTCCGACGCGGGTAAGGTCGCTGCCATGACGAGGTGCGTCGCACGCAAGGCGCACCCGACCGGAGGAGTAAACCATGCTGACCACCCCCACGGGCGCCGCCTTGCGCCAAGCCCGTTATTTGTTGCTGGAGCGCGGCGAGCCACCGCCCGACGGGCTGATCGCCGCCACTGTCGCGCGTTCGTGGCGACGATGCCTCGAGGCCGGGCTAGCGCCGGCCGGGCGGCTGGTCGATGGGCTGCAACTGGATCGCCAGGCGGTGCAACGGGCCACCGAACGGCAGCACGAACTGGTCGCCCATGCGCGGCCGGTGATGGAATACCTGCACAGCCAGACCCGCGATTCGGGCAGCATGGTGATCCTCTCCGACGATCATGGCGTGTTGCTGCAGAGCCTGGGGGATGCCGATTTCGTCGGCCGCGCCGAGCGCGTGGCGCTGGCGCCCGGTGCCTCGTGGGCGGAACAGCATCGCGGCACCAACGCCATCGGCACCGCGCTGGCCGAAGGCGGGCCGGTGGTGGTGCATGGCGCCGAGCATTTCCTCGAACGCAATGCCTTCCTGACTTGCGCCGCCGCCACGGTAAGCGCGCCGGACGGCCGCCTGCTCGGCGTGCTCGACATCTCCGGCGACCAGCGGGCGCGCCATCCGCATACCTTCGGCCTGGTGCGTGCGGCGGCGCAGATGATCGAGAACCGCCTGTTCGACGCGCGCCACGGCGAGGCGCTGCGGCTGCGCTTTCATCCGCTCGCGGAAGGCATCGGCACGGTGGCGGAAGGCGTGGTGGCCTTGTCCGACGACGGCTGGATCGTCGGCGCCAACCCGGCCGGCCTGAGCCTGCTCGGCCTGTGCCCGGGCGACCTCGGGGCGATGCCGATCGCGCGCGTGCTGCAGTTGCGGCTGGATGACCTGATCGACTGGGGCCGGCGCCACGGCATCGAAGCGCTGCGCACCGCGCGCGTCGATGGCAGCGGCCTGCATGTGCGGGTGGAACCGGGCCGCCTGGCGCGGCGAGTGGTGGCCCTGGCCGCCGCCAACAAACCCGTGCCGCCGGACGACGCGCTGGCGCGGCTGGAGACCGGCGATGCGCGACTCAAGGCAGCCATCGACAAAGCGCGGCGCGTCATCGGCAAGCCGATCGCGCTGTTGCTGCAAGGCGAATCGGGGGCTGGCAAGGAGTTTTTCGCCCAGGCCTGCCATGCGGCCGGGCCGCGTTGCACAGGGCCGTTTGTTGCGCTCAATTGCGCGACCCTGCCGGAAGCGCTGATCGAGGCGGAGCTGTTCGGCCATGTCGCCGGTGCCTTCACCGGCGCACGCAAGGAAGGCAGTCCTGGCCGCATTCGCGCCGCAAATGGCGGCACCCTGTTCCTCGACGAGATCGGTGACATGCCGCTGGCGCAGCAGGCGCGGTTGTTGCGCGTGCTGCAGGAGCGCGAGGTGGTGCCGGTCGGCGGCGAGCGGCCGATTCCTGTCGACTTCGTGTTGATCTGCGCGACCCACCGCGATCTGAAAGCCGAATCCGCCGCGGGGCGCTTCCGCACCGACCTGTATTACCGCATCAACGGGCTGACATTGATGCTGCCGCCCTTGCGCGAGCGCGCCGATTTTGCGACGCTGGTGGCGCGCATGCTGGCGGAGATCGTTCCCGAGCGCAGCATCGGCCTCGACCGCGAGGTGGCCGCTGCTTTTTCCAGCTACGCCTGGCCCGGCAACCTGCGCCAGTTATCGAATGCCCTGCGCACCGCCTGCGCCTTGTTGGATGACGACGATTCCCGCATTGGCTGGGCGCATCTAGCGGATGATCTGGTCGAGGAGTTGCGCTGCGTACAGCCGCTGCAGCCGTGCATCCAAGAGCCTGCTCCGCCGGTCACCGACAACCTGCAAAGCCTCTCCGAAGCGGCGATCCAGCGTGCCGTTGCGACCTGCCAGGGCAACATGTCGGAGGCGGCGCGACGCCTGGGCATCAGCCGCAATACCCTTTATCGCCGGCTGCGGCGCTAACGACCATGGCCCACCATGCCACCCGCAGAAGATGGAACATCTGCGCCATGGTTGTTCCACGTTAACCGTTACGATCAACAAGTGCCGGGTCGAGACGGAACGCGATTAACTGGCCGATGTGCCGTCCCGCCAGCGCCGAGTTTTCCCGACCGACGGCCAGAACTTTAAATGGGACACTGGCCTACCTTACGTAAGCTCGGTCGCCCCGGCGGATTCGAAATCTGCGCCCCTGTCCAGCACTGCCAGCAGTTTGAAGCGCCGCGTCGCCATCGGCGTCCAGACCTCCACGATGCGCTCGGGTTTGCCGTAGCCGGGGGGCAGGATCAGGGTAGCGGCATGCCCTTCTGTCGCCTCGGGCAGGAGGAATGCGCGTTGGTAGGGATCGGGGGCGGCCAGCGCGCCGGTACGCCGCACGGCGACCGGCTGCGCCCGGCTGGGCAGGAGTTCGATGCCGGCGACGAGGGTATCGTCGCGCTGCTGCGTCCAGCGCACCATGCCCAGCCGCATTTCGCTGGCAACAGCCGGTTGGGCGGCGACGAGTTGTCCGATGCCCAGTCGGCCTCCTGCGGCGGCGAGCGGACGCGTCAGACACAGGCCGCGCTCGGCATGGTCGAACAGCCCCCAGTCCTCAACCGCGGTCCAGTTTTCGAGGCGATAGCCATGATCCTGACTGTGATGGTCGTTGAAGCGCGACGAGATGGTGTCATAGAGCGCCAGTTGTTCCCGCTGGCGGCGCAATTCATCCGCGGTGGTGCTGCCGGGCGGCCGGAAGCCCTGATGGCCGGAGAAGTAATAATGAATCGCTTCGACGCCGGCAACCAGGCGGCAGGGGCCGCTCAAGGGGTGGCGCTCGTAACGCCGCTGCACGCCGCCTTTGACCCAGCGCGGATAGAGGCGGTGCAGCGCTGCGCTACAGGCCGGCGACGGGCAATCCGTACCGAGGCCCAAACGCTCGGGGGTGTCGGCCGGATCACCGCGCGCCAGCAACGTGATGCGCTGCTTCAGCGTCTTGCGCAGGGCATCCGTGATCAACCAGCGCGCCCCCGGCCCGGAACGCGGCAGAAAGCCGGGCAGGTCTGCACCATCAAGATCGACACACAGGGGCAATGCAGCATGCAACTCGGGCGCAACAGCCTGTACGGTCAGTTTGCCGGCCCAACGGCGCGCCCAGGAAATCACCCAGCGCTGCTCGCGCGGCGCCAGTTCATGCAGACCCGCGGCAGCCAGCAGGACCAGTTCAGCATAGGCGGCGGTCGGGGTGACGGTCGCACGACTCTGCTCCGTGCCGCCGGGCGTAACTCGCGCCGTCGCATCGCGCAGCGCGTCGCCCAGTGAAGCCAGCGCAACGCCAAGCCGTTCCGCGCTGGCATAGATGGCATGCGCGGAACGCCACATGCCGGCATCCGCCACCCGACCGGCGCGCACCAGATCGCAATAAGCGTCGGCCAGCACGGCCAGCGGTCGCTGGCAAATCATGGCCGCGCAGGGCGTCAGGCTGGCATCGCCGGCGATCAGCGCATCGAGACAGCGCAGGTAGCCCTGCAGCAGGGCGCGCCAGAGCGCCTGCGCGGCATCCGCCGCCGCGCTTTCCGCGGGCGCGAGCGGCAGGGGATGGCCGGCGAAACGCTGCACGCATTCGCCCTGCACGAAGCGGAGCGGTATCTGCAAGGCTTCGAGCATGTTGAGGCGGGTCAAGGCCGGCAAGGTGTAGCCATTGAGCCGGCGCAGTTGCTCGATTAGCTGCGCCTGGACGAGCGCGGGTTGCAGCAGGAGCAAACGCTTGATCCAGGCCTGACAGGCGGGGAGATCGAGAAACTGCGGCGGCGCATCCGTCGCTGTCGGGGGCAGTGCGAAGCTCATGCTGCCTCGCGCAAGGCAGCCTGCAAAGCTGCCAGCAACGCCGCCGCTTCCGGCTGCGCGCGCACGGGAACGGGGCGCGCCGGAGCCGCCCAGATCGGTGCGGGGAAATGGCTGTCGTCACGCCAACGCGGAATCACATGCCAATGCAGATGCGGCACGACATTGCCGAGACTGGCGAGGTTGATCTTGTCGGGCTGCACCACACTGCGCACCGTCCGTTCCGTGGCATTCACCACGGCGAGCAGATGCTGACGCTCGGTCGCCGTCAATGCCGACATCTCGGCCACATGCTTCTGCCAGATGACCCGGCAGAAGCCGGGAAACGCCACACCCTCCGCGCCGCCGACGCGGACGATGCGACACAGATCATCCTGCCACAGGAGTTCTCCGCCGGGAGATACGCAGAGTTCGCACATGCTCATGTGCCCAAGATAGCACAGCCGCCAGCGCGCTTGTCCCCCATGCCCATAGGGTGGGCGCGGGATAAAGCGCCACGTTCGCCCCCCCCAGCGCCTCACCCAGCGCCGACTCTCCGCGCCTCAGCAGCAGAGATTCGCCAGCCTGCAGGAAGATGTCGCCCGCGCCGCCGGTACGTGTCAGCCAGACGATGCCGGCAACGCACTCAATGCGCAGCGGGCCAACCAGCCGCACGGGACAGTTGTGATGCAGGGTGATCATGTTCATGGCTCGACTCCTTGGATGACGCTGATGGACAGGTGCCAGTGTAGGCAAATGCCATTCAGTGGTACAGTCGCAATCGGAAACTATTGTGACCATTACAGTTCAAGATTAGTGCAACTGTAATGGTCACAACAAACAACAACTGTATGGGTTGGGAACCGACATGAACGAGCTGCGTTATGAAAAACTCGCCGACGATGTGGCCGGCTTGATTGCCGACGGGGTGTTGCGCGCCGGCGAGCGCCTGCCCTCGGTACGCCGTCTGGCGCAGGAACGGCGCGTCTCGATCTCGACGGCCGTGCAGGCTTTCCGCCAGCTCGAACAGCGCGGACTGGTCGAAGCGCGGCCGCAATCCGGTTTCTTCGTGCGTGCCCGGCCGCCGGTGCTGCGCCCCCCGGCAACCCAGGCCGCGCCGGAAGCGCCGGTCCATGTTGATCTGAATCAGCGCCTTGTCGGCGTGCTTGAAGCGAACCAGCAGGCGGGTGTCGCACCCTTGGGTGCCGCCCTGCCAGCGCCGAGTTTGCTGCCGGTGGCCGCCTTGCACCGCCGCTATGCCAGCGTGGCACGGCGTTTTCCGCATCTGCTGGAATGCTGCAGCCATACCGCCATCAACGATAGTCAACTGGTGCGCCAGTTGGTGCGCCACTCCTTGTCATGGGGCGGGCCGCTCGATGCCGGCGAAATTACCGTTACCAACTCATGCACCGAGGCGATGTATCTGTGCCTGCGCGCCGTGACCAAGCCCGGCGACACGATCGCGGTCGAATCGCCGGGCTATTACGTGATGCTGCAAATGCTCGAAAGCCTCGGTCTGAAAGCGCTGGAAATTCCCACCGAGGCGGAAACCGGCATTTCGCTTCCGGCACTCGACCTGGCGACGCGCGAAAGCAAGATCGCCGCCGTGCTGCTGGTGGCGAATGCGAGCAATCCGCTCGGCAGCGTGATGCCTGACGCGAACAAGAAAAAGCTCGTCGAACTGATGGCCGCACGCCAGGTCGCCGTGATCGAAGACGATATCTACGGCGACCTGTGCTACGGTGCGCAACGCCCTTGGCCGCTCAAGACCTTCGACACGGCGGGCAACGTCATGCTCTGCTCCTCGCTTTCCAAGTGTCTGTCGCCTTCGCTGCGCTGCGGTTATGTCGCCGCAGGTAAATACCGGGATGCCGTCGCCCTGCACAAGATGCTGATGAGCGGCGGTACCAACCCGATCACTCAGCGCGTCCTCGCCGAAACCCTCGAATCCGGTGCCTTCGAAAGGCATCTGCGCAGCCTGCGCCGCCAGTTCCAGGTTCAGGTCGAACAGATGATCGCTGCCGTGACACGCCATTTCCCGCCTGGGACGCACGTCGCCCGGCCGCTCGGCGGTTTCGTGCTGTGGGTGGAATTGCCGGAACGCACCAATACCGAAAAACTGTGGCGCAAAGCCATCGCTGCCGGTATCGCCTTCGTGCCGGGCGAGCTGTTCTCGCCGAACCGCCTGTATCGCAATTGCCTGCGGCTGAACTGCGGCAACCCGTGGAGCGAAGCCATCGAGAACGCCGTCAAACGGCTCGGCGCACTGGCCGCCGCCGCATGAACGCCGCGAGCGTTGCACGTCTGCTGATTTTGTCGGCCATCTGGGGCGGTTCGTTCATCTTTATCCGCATCGCCGTCCCCGCCCTCGGGCCGGTCGCTCTGATGGAGTTGCGCGTCCTGTTCGCCGCCGTGTTTCTGGCCGGTGTGGCGTATTTTGCGCGCAGTCTGCTCGCCCTCGGAACGCACTGGAAGCACTACCTGATTCTCGGCTTTTTCAACTCCGCTTTACCTTTTCTGCTGTTCGGCTACGCGGCGCTGAACTTGCCAGCCTCGTTGCTGGCGATCCTCAACGCCACGGCGCCGCTATGGAGCACCCTGATCGGTACGCTCTGGCTGCGTCAGCGTCTGTCGCCGAAAACCTTTGCCGGCCTCTGCCTCGGCGTGCTTGGCGTGGGCCTGCTGGTCGGTCTCGACCCGGCCATGCTGGCTCCGGGGGCAACGCTCGCCGCGGCGGCGGCGCTGGGCGCGGCCTTCTGCTACGGCATCGCCTCGCTCTACGCCAAGCAGGCGCGCAGTGTCGAACCGCTCGCCAACGCGCACGGCAGCATGTGGGCCGCGGCGCTGTGGCTGCTGCCCCCCTCGTTTTTCTTCATGCCGGCAACCCTGCCCGGCAACGACATTCTGCTTGCCGTAGTGATATTGGGTGTGATGTGCAGCGGTATCGCCTACCTGCTCTACTTTCGCCTGATCGCCGAGATCGGCGCCGCCCCGGCGCTTACCGTCACCTTTCTGATCCCGCTGTTCGGTGTATTGTGGGGCTGGCTGTTCCTTGCCGAATCGGTCGGCTGGCATACCCTGGCCGGAGCGCTGATCGTCATCGTCGGAACGGCGCTGGTAACCGGTTTTTCGCCGCGACTCTTGTTTTCCAAAAACACAGTATTGAAAGCCTGAGATACGCAATACCGGCCATTGCGGAGTCCGCTTGCTTGAAGACCTTGTCGTGAATCTGGATTATCATAACCGCCCGGTTTTCAGCTCCTCTTGCATCGTACCGACAGGCGTCTGCCCCCATGAAACTATCCAAAACCTC
>CAZAWN010000138.1:0-3281 GCA_964488825.1 uncultured Methyloversatilis sp.
CGACCCCTTGCACCCCATGCAAGTGCGCTACCAGGCTGCGCTACGCCCCGACAAGTCGCGGATTATAGCAGCGTTCCCTAAATCCGCAGCAACTCGATGATGCCGAGCAGCTCGGCGCGCAGCGAGAACCCTGAGTTTGGTGGAACGGGCTGTTCGGCGGGCGCTGGAGCGGCTGGGCGTACATGATGTTCGTCAAGCCGGTTGCGCGCGCCGCTGATGGTAAAACCTTCTTCGTAGAGCAGTTGGCGGATGCGCCGCACCAGTAGAACTTCGTGATGCTGATAGTAGCGGCGGTTACCGCGGCGCTTTACTGGCTTGAGCTGGGTGAATTCCTGTTCCCAGTAACGCAGCACGTGCGGTTTGACGCCGCACAAGTCGCTGACTTCGCCGATCGTGAAGTAGCGCTTTGCCGGGATCGGCGGAAGTTCGGTTTTATCCTGCGGATGGCTGGACATGCTCGCTGGCCTTCGCCTCGACGATGGACTTCAGCTTGTGACTGGCATGAAAAGTCACGACACGGCGTGCGGTAATCGGGATTTCTTCGCCGGTTTTCGGATTGCGTCCGGGGCGTTGCGGCTTGTCGCGCAATTGAAAGTTGCCGAAGCCAGATAGCTTGACGCTATCTCCGGTTTCGAGCGAGTTGCGCACTTCCTCGAAGAAAGCTTCAACCATGTCCTTGGCTTCGCGTTTGTTGAGCCCGACTTTCTCGAATAACAGATCAGCAAGTTCCGCTTTCGTCATCGTCATGTTTTGTTATCCCCTCAGTACGGCGCCGTAGTGATCTGCAGCTTTCTGCACCAGGCAAGCGACTGCCGTATCGGCGTCATTATCCGCCAAAGTTTTCAATGTGTCTTGCATCACCACGCGGAATGCCAGGCTCTTGCATTCCGGGGCGATACCCTTGCCCTGATAGACATCGAACAGTCTGATCTCTCGCAGGTAGCTCGGTCCGGAGGCCTTGAGGGTGTCCAGCAGGGCTTGCACTTCGCAGCTCTGCGGAACGACCAGGGCGATATCGCGAATGACGGTTGGGAAGCGTGATACCTCCTGATATGCCGGCAGTGGCGCAGTTAGCAAGGGGGCGAGATCAATCTCGAAGACCACGGCTGCTTCGGAGAGTTCGTACTTCTGCTTCCAGCGCGGATGGATTTCGCCGATGACTCCGATCGACTGGCCATCCAGCAGAACACGGGCCGAGCGGCCGGGATGCAGGGCCGGGTGTGACGTGCGTTCGAACGCCAAAGCACGGGGTGCAAAAAGCCCTTCTAGATCGCCTTTTACGTCGTAAAAATCGGCTGCACGTGTCGATTGCCCCCATTGTTCTGGCTGGGCGGGGCCGGAAGCCAGGGCGGCGAGGCGCAAAGGCTGGCAATAGCCGGTATCTTTGGTTTCATCCCGCAGGAAGCAACGGCCGACTTCGAAAACGCGCACGCGCTCGGTTTGCCGCTTGAGATTGGCGACCAGTGTGCCGATCAGCCCACCGATCAGGCTGCTGCGCATCACACTCATCTGGCTGGCGATCGGATTTGCCAGGCGGACCGGCGTGTCGTTGCCGGAAAAATCAGCCTCCCAGCTGGCTTCGATGAAGCTGTAATTGACCACCTCATGGTAGCCGCGTTCGGCGACCAGGTGACGCACTTGCATGGGGCGGCGTCGGGTTTCCGGGAGCGGCAACATTTCGAGACGCGCCTTGGGCGGCGGCGCCGGAATATTGTCGTAGCCGTGCAGTCGGGCGATCTCTTCGATCAGATCCTCTTCGATGGCGATGTCGTAGCGGTAAGAAGGCGGCGTGACGGTCAGCACATCCCCAGTGCGCGCGTAGGCGAAACCCATCCCGGCTACCAGCTTTTCGATTTGCGTTGTGCCGAGATCGATCCCGATTGCCCGCGTGGCGCGTGCCATGCGCAAAGTGACCGGGACGCGCCTGGGCAACTGGTCGTGGCAGGCCGCTTCAACCACCGGGGCGGGCTGACCGCCGCAAATATCGATGATCAGTTGAGTGGCGCGCTCGATGGCTCGCCGCTGCAGCTCAAAATCGACGCCGCGTTCGTAACGGTAGGAGGCGTCGGAGCTGAAACCCAGCGCGCGCGCCTTCCCGGCGATGGCGGCGGGAGAAAAGAAGGCGCTTTCGAGGAACAGGTCAGTCGTGGCGTCATTGATGCTGGAATACTCGCCGCCCATGATGCCGGCCATCGCCAGCGCCTTCTGCTCGTCGGCGATTAGCGCTGTGTCGGCGGTCGGCGTGACCGTCTGCTCATTTAGCAACAGCAGCTTCTCGCCTGCCAGCGGCAGGCGGACATGAATCGCGCCGGCCAGTTGCATGTCGTCGAAGGCATGCAAGGGCTGGCCGAGTTCGAGCATCACGTAGTTGGTGACATCCACCAGCGCGGAGATGGCGCGCACGCCGCAGCGTTCGATGCGTTGTTTCATCCACTCGGGCGTGGCTGCCCGGGCATTTACGCCGCGCACGATACGGCCGCAGTAGCGCGGGCAAGCGGCTGGGGCGTCAAGCACCACGGCGCGGGTGTCCTGGATGACGGGCGCGACCGGCGCTACTTCGGGCAGATTCAGCGGCGCACCCGTGAGCGCGGCCACCTCGCGGGCAATGCCGGTCAATGAAAGACAGTCAGCCCGGTTTGGTGTGAGCTTGAGTGTAATCAGATTGTCGTCAAGGTTCAGGTAGTGGCGGATGTCCTGTCCGAGCGGCGCATCGGCCGACAGGACAAGCAATCCGCCGTGATCTTCGGAGAGTCCCAGTTCGCGGGCGGAGCAGAGCATGCCGAAGCTCTCGATGCCGCGCACCTTGGCCTTCTTGATCTCGATGCCGGGCAGTTTGGCGCCGACCAGCGCGCAAGGAACAACCAGGCCGGCGGCAGCATTGGGGGCACCACAGACGATTGGCAGGATGCCGTGCTCACCTGTATCGACCGTGCAAAGTCTCAGCTTGTCGGCATCGGGATGTTTCTCGGCGCTGAGAATGCGCGCGACGACGACGTGCGAAAAGTCGGCGCTGGCGGGACGGCACTCCTCGACCTCGAGGCCGGCCATCGTCAGCAGATGGCACAGTGCGTCGGTGGAGAGCGGTGGATTGACGAGGGCGCGCAGCCAGGACTCGGGAAATTGCATGGTCGTCGGCGTTTATTGAAACTGTGAAAGGAAACGCAAATCGCCGTCGAAGAACAGGCGCAGGTCGTTGATGCCATAGCGCAGCATGGTCAGGCGGTCCGGGCCCATGCCGAAGGCGAAGCCGGTGTACTTCTCGGGGTCGATGCCGCCGAAGC
>CAZAWN010000138.1:3291-7769 GCA_964488825.1 uncultured Methyloversatilis sp.
GCCGTGCATGAAGGCGACGTCGATTTCGGCCGAGGGCTCGGTGAACGGGAAGAAGGAAGGACGGAAACGCACCTTCAGGTCGTCACTCTCGAAGAAGCGGCGCAGGAAGTCGGCCACCACGCCCTTGAGATCGGCAAAGCTGACGTTTTCGCCGACCCACAGGCCTTCGACCTGATGGAACATCGGCGAATGCGTGGCGTCGGAGTCGACGCGATAGACGCGACCGGGGCAGATCACGCGCAGTTCCGGCATGTGATCAAGATGCTTGTACTGTTCGACATGCGCAAGCATCGACCGGATCTGCACCGGGCTGGTGTGGGTTCGCAGCAACACGTCCTCGCGCACCTTGCCCGCCTCGTCAAGCAGGTAGAACGTATCGTGCATCGAACGTGCGGGGTGATTCTCGGGCGTATTCAATGCCGTGAAATTGTGCCAGTCGGTTTCGATCTCGGGGCCGTCTGCCACTTCGAAACCGATGGAGCGAAACAGCTCCTCGATGCGCTCCAGCGTGCGCATGACCGGATGGACGCTGCCGCGCGACTGGCCGCGGCCAGGCAGGGTGACATCCAGGGCTTCGGCCGCCAGTTGCGCTTCGAGCTGGGCATTCCTGAGCGCATCGCGGCGAGCCGTCAGCGCCGACTCGATGCGCGTCTTGGCGGCATTGATCGCCGCGCCGGCGTTTTTGCGTTCTTCGGGCGGCAACTTACCCAGGCTCTTGAGCAGTGTGGTCAGCGAACCATCTTTGCCCAGATACGCGGCCTTGACGTCTTCCAGACGTGCAAGCTCATGCGCAGCGGAAAAATCCACTGTCGCCTGTACCACCATTTGATCCAGATCTTGCATGCGGGAAACCGAAGTAATCGAGAAAGTAGGGAGCCTAGAAAACCAGAAAGGCCGCCCGGTATGTCGAGGCGGCCTTCCGGGGATTTCAGCCAGCGATCAAGCGGCTAACTGCGCCTTGGCTTGGTTGGCAAGTGCGGCAAAAGCCGGCTTGTCGAACACGGCCAGGTCGGCCAGCACCTTGCGATCCACTTCGATGGAAGCCTTTTTCAGGCCATTCATGAAGGTGCTGTACTTCATGCCCAGTTCACGGGCCGCCGCGTTGATACGGGCGATCCACAGGGCGCGGAACTGACGCTTTCTTTGACGGCGGTCGCGATACTGATACTGACCGGCCTTCATCACCGCTTCTTTGGCAATGCGGTATACATTCTTCCGGCGACCGCGATACCCCTTGGCCTTGTCGAGAATCTTTTTGTGGCGCGCGCGCGCCGTAACTCCGCGTTTGACTCTTGGCATGGTAGCTCTCCTTAACCGTTGGGCAACATGGCGCGAATGGACGCTGCATCAGACTCGTGCACGGTCTGCATGCCACGCAACTGGCGCTTGCTCTTGGTGGTTTTCTTGGTGAGGATGTGGCGTTTGAACGCGCACCCACGCTTGATGCTGCCCGAGCCGCGCACTTTGAAGCGTTTGGCAGCGCCGCTCTTCGTTTTCATCTTCGGCATCGAAGATCTCCTTTTAACATGTCTGCCAGGTGTCTCCCGCCTCGGGAGTGCTTGATGACCTGCAGCCACTTCTTCTCGCGCCAAGCTGGTTAGGGCAAGGCGCAAAATCCTGCAACTTCAACCGCTCAATGCGGCTTCTTCTTCGATGGGGCCAAAACCATAATCAGTTGACGCCCCTCCATCTTGGGAAATTGCTCTACAACCGCATGCTGCTCCAGATCGGCTTTGATCCGTTCCAGCATGCGCATACCGATTTCCTGGTGCGCCAGTTCGCGACCGCGGAAACGCAGCGTGATTTTCGCCTTGTCGCCTTCGCCGAGAAATTTGATAACGTTGCGCAGCTTGATCTGGTAGTCGTTTTCGTCGGTTCCGGGGCGAAACTTGATCTCCTTGACCTCGACAACCTTCTGCTTCTTTTTCGCCTCGGCCGCGCGTTTCGCTTCCTGGTATTTGAACTTGCCGAAATCCATCAGGCGGCACACCGGCGGTGTGGCCATAGGGGCGATCTCGACCAGATCGACTTCCGCTTCCTCTGCCATCTGCAGCGCCTGTCGAGCAGAAACTATACCCAACTGCTCGCCTTCTACACCGATCAAACGAAGTTCGGTGGCGGTTATCTCTTCATTGACGCGCTGCGTCTTCTCCTGGGCTATGGCTCGGTTCTCCTCAAAATTAACAAAATCACGCCGCCAAGCCCCTGCTATTGCGATCCTGCAGCAGGCGCTCAATCAATGCATCAGGGGACATTTGCCCGAGATCCTGATTGCCTCGAGCACGCAAGGCGACCAACCCGTCGGCCTTTTCCTTGTCGCCGACGACGACAAGATAGGGCCTCTTCAAAACGCTATGTTCGCGGATTTTATAGTTGATCTTCTCGCCGCGCAAATCGCATTCGACGCGAAAGCCCGCTTCCCGCAACATTTTTGCCACACTTTGAGCGTAATCGGCCTGTCCTTCGGAAATATTCATCACGACCGCCTGTACCGGCGACAGCCACAAAGGCAGGGCGCCAGCATGGTTTTCGATCAGGATGCCGGTAAAGCGTTCCAGCGAGCCGAATAAGGCGCGGTGCAGCATTACGGGCCGCTTGTGGGTGTTGTCGGCAGCCACGTAGTTCAGGTCGAAGCGTTCAGGCAAGCTCATGTCTACCTGCAGGGTGCCGCATTGCCAGTCGCGGCCGATGGCGTCGCGCAGGACGAATTCAAGCTTCGGCCCATAGAATGCGCCTTCGCCGGGGAATAGTTCGTACTTCATCCCCATATGATCGAGCGCATTGGAGAGCGCCGCTTCGAGCTTGTCCCACGTCTCGTCCGAACCGATACGCTTTTCCGGACGGGTCGACAGCTTGATGCGCACCTCGTTGAAGCCGAAGTCCTTGTAGATGTCGAGAATCAGCGCGACAACGTCCTTGCACTCTTGCTCCATCTGTTCCTCGGTGCAAAAGATGTGCGCATCGTCCTGGGTAAAGTGGCGGACACGCAGCAGGCCGTGGAGCGCTCCTGAAGGTTCGTAGCGATGCACCTTGCCGAATTCAGCCATACGCAGCGGCAGGTCGCGATAGCTCTTGATGCCCTGTTTGAACAGCATCATGCCGCCCGGGCAGTTCATCGGCTTGAGGGCGAACATGCGCTCATCCTCGGTCTGCGTGGTGAACATGTGCTCGCGATAGTTGAACCAGTGGCCGGAAACTTCCCACAGGCTGCGATCCATTACATCCGGCGTGTTGACCTCGACGTAGCCAGCCGCTTCCTGGCGACCGCGCATATAAGTGATCAGGTCCTGGAACAGGCGCCAGCCATGTGGATGCCAGAACACCGAACCCGGCGCTTCCTCCTGGAAGTGGAACAAATCAAGTTGCTGGCCGAGCTTGCGGTGATCACGCTTCTCGGCTTCTTCCAGCATATGCAGGTAGGCGTCGAGTTCTTCCTTCTTCGCCCAGGCCGTGCCATAGACGCGCTGGAGCATCGCATTCTTTGAGTCGCCGCGCCAGTAGGCGCCGGCCACCTTCATCAGCTTGAAATGCTTGAGCTTGCCGGTCGAGGGTACGTGCGGGCCGCGGCAAAGGTCGACGAAGTCGCCCTCGCGATACAGCGAAACATCCTCGCCGGAGGGAATCGAGGCAATGAGTTCCGCCTTGTAATGCTCGCCGATGGATTTGAAGAATTCGACGGCCTTGTCGCGTGGCCAGACTTCGCGGGTGACGGGGAAGTCCTTCTTCGCCAGTTCGGCCATGCGCTTTTCGATCGCGGCGAGGTCTTCCGGCGTCAGCGGCCGGCAGGCGAAGTCGTAGTAGAAGCCGTTTTCGATCACCGGGCCGATGGTGACCTGCGCTTCGGGAATCAACTCCTTGAGCGCGTAGGCAAGCAGATGGGCGGTGGAGTGGCGGATGATCTCGACGCCTTCGGCGTCCTTGTCGGTGATGATGGCCAGCACGGCATCCGATTCGATGCGCTGCGCGGTATCCACCAGCTTGCCGTTGAGCCGTCCCGCCAGCGCCGACTTTGCCAGGCCGGGACCAATCGAGGCGGCCACCTCGGCCACCGTTAGTGCTTGCGGATAGTCGCGTTTGGAACCATCGGGAAGGGTGACGATCGGCATGACAATACTCCAGAGCAGCTCTAGCGAATCGAGTAATAAGAAAAACAGGGTGGCCGCAATACGGTCACCCCGTCGAATTTCGTCCGATCGCAGGGAGCGAATCGGCAAAGCGCCGCAATCTTACGCTAAGCCTTGTTTATTAACAACTTGGAGCCTTGTCCAACGAGGTGTGAGCCTGAGCGAGGTGTGTATTTCCAACGAACCATGAGCCTGAAGCGAGGAAACTGAAGGCAAGGAGTAATAGGGTTGATCATTCGGAGATGGTGATCAACATGAACGAAGAACGGTTTAAAATGCGGCGGTTACGTTTTTTCGGGCAGTCGGATAAGCTAAAGCTGACCGGTTGAAAGGAACGTGAATCATGGGAACGAA
>CAZAWN010000139.1:0-2469 GCA_964488825.1 uncultured Methyloversatilis sp.
ATGAGTTACAAAACCATCGTGATCATGGCGGGAGGAACCGGCGGACACATCATGCCAGGCCTGGCCGTCGCCGAGGAACTCAAGCGCCGCAATTGGCGCGTGGTCTGGATGGGCCACCCGGAAGGCATGGAAGCACGCCTGGTACCTGCCCGCGGTTACGAAATGGCCTGGGTGCGTTTCGGGGCGCTGCGCGGCAAGGGTTGGGTCCGCAAACTGATGCTGCCTTTCAACCTGCTGCACGGGTTTGCCGAGGCATGGCGCGAACTGTCCCGTATCCAGCCTGCCGTCGTGCTGGGCATGGGCGGCTATATCAGCTTTCCCGGCGGCATGATGGCAGCGCTGCGCGGCATTCCCCTGGTGCTGCACGAACAGAACTCGGTCGCCGGTCTCGCCAACAAGGTATTGGCCGGCGTGGCCGACCGCTTGCTGTCCGGCTTTCCCAAGGCGCTGAAAAAGGCCCAGTGCTCGGGCAACCCGGTACGCAAGGAGATCGCCGGCCTGCCCGAACCGTCGCTACGCTATGCGAATCATGCCGATGAAAGCGGTGACAAACTCAGGGTGCTGGTGATCGGGGGCAGCCTGGGCGCGCAGGCTCTGAACGATGCGCTGCCTCAAGCGCTCGCCCTGATACCCGAAGGAGAACGTCCGGATGTCGTCCATCAGGCGGGCGAAAAGCACCTGAGCGCCTTGCAGGAGGCGTACACCAGGGCCGGCGTATCGGCGCACACGGTCGCGTTTATCGAGGACATGACCGGCGCCTACGCCTGGGCCGACCTGGTCATTTGCCGCGCCGGCGCACTCACCATCGCAGAACTGGCCGCGGCCGGCGTCGCCAGCATCCTCGTTCCTTTCCCGCATGCCGTCGACGACCATCAGACCGCCAACGCCCATTTCCTGAGCAACGCCGGCGCGTCAATCCTCCTGCCGCAAACCGAACTCACGCCGGAAAGACTGGCCTTGATTCGCGACCTGAAACGGCCGCAACTACTGGAAATGGCGAAGAAAGCCCGCGAACTGGCCCTCCCCGATGCAGCCGCTACGGTTGCCGAAGCCTGTTGCGAAGTATGCAAAACATGAAATATCCATTCTTTAATCGGCCCGACGCGGGAAACAGGTCATGAAACACAAAGTCAAACGCATTCACTTCGTCGGGATTGGCGGCGCCGGCATGTCGGGCATCGCCGAGGTGCTCGCCAACCAGGGTTTCGCGGTCAGCGGCTCCGACCTGGCCGCCTCGTCGACCACGCTTCGTCTGAGCGAAAAAGGCATCCGCGTGGCCATCGGCCATGGCGCCGAAAACGTTGTCGATGCCGATGCCGTGGTGGTTTCGACCGCCGTGAAAGAAGACAACCCGGAAGTGGCCGCCGCACGCGCACGACACATTCCGATCGTGCCACGCGCCCAGATGCTGGCTGAACTGATGCGCCTCAAGCAAGGCATCGCTATCGCCGGCACCCATGGCAAGACCACCACCACCAGCCTGACCGCCAGTTGCCTGGCCGAAGCCGGGCTCGACCCGACCTTCGTCATCGGCGGCCGACTCAACTCGGCCGGCGCCAACGCCCGCCTGGGTCTCGGCGAGTTTCTCGTCGCCGAAGCCGACGAATCGGACGCCTCCTTCCTGTTCCTGTCGCCGGTGATCTCTGTCGTGACGAACATCGACCAAGACCACATGGACACCTACGGCCACGACCTGGGTCGGCTCAAGCAGGCCTTCGTCGATTTCGTCCATCGCCTGCCCTTCTACGGCGTCGCGGTGATGTGCAGCGACGACCCGAACGTGCGCGAGATTCTTCCGCAACTCACCAAACAGGTCGTCACCTACGGCATTGACGCCGGGGCCAACATTCGCGCCGAAAACGTGCGCGCCAGCGGCGATGGCACGGGGCGGATGCATTTCGATTGCGTGCGCAGCAACGGTTCCGTTTCGCGCTTCCCGGTCACGCTGAACCTGCCAGGCGAACACAACGTCCGCAATGCGCTGGCCGCCATCGCGGTAGCCACGGAAGTCGGCGCTGGCGATACGGCAATCCAGAAAGCCCTTGCCGAGTTCCACGGCGTCGGGCGGCGCTTCCAGCGCTACGGCGAGATTCCACTGGCAGACGGGGGCAACTTCACCCTGATCGACGACTACGGTCACCACCCGGCCGAGATGGCGGCCACGCTTGCGGCCGCACGCGGTGCATTCCCGGGACGGCGCATCGTGCTGGCCTTCCAGCCGCATCGCTACACCCGCACGCGCGACTGCTTCGAGGACTTCGTCAAGGTGCTCTCCGCCGCCGATGCCGTACTGCTCGCCGAGGTCTACGCCGCCGGCGAAGCGCCCATCGTCGCCGCCGATGGCCGTTCGCTGGCGCGTGCGTTGCGCGTTGCCGGCAAGGTTGAACCGGTCTTCGTCGAAGACATCGCCGCCATGCCGCAAGCCATCCGCGACGCGGCGCGCGACGGGGATGTCGTGGTGACGCTGGG
>CAZAWN010000139.1:2569-7706 GCA_964488825.1 uncultured Methyloversatilis sp.
CCTGCCAAATTGGTTCCCGGAAAGTTGGCGGCCTGATGGAAATCCGCGCCGACGAACCGATGGCCGGACATGTCACCTGGCGCGCCGGCGGGCGCGTTGCCAAGGCCTGCTTTCCGCGCGACAGCGAAGATCTCGCGCACTTCATGGCTGGCCTGCGCCACGACGAAGCGCTCTTGATGGTCGGACTCGGCTCGAACCTGCTGATCCGCGACGGCGGTTTCGACGGCACGGCGATCTTCACCCATGGTGCGCTGGCAACCCTGCGGCAGGAAGCGGACGGGGTGATCTACGCCGAAGCAGGGGTAGCGTCGCCCAAAGTGGCGCGCTTCGCCGCCAATTGCAACCTGGCCGGTGCCGAATTCCTGGCCGGCATTCCCGGCACCCTGGGCGGAGCACTGGCAATGAATGCCGGCTGCCACGGCAGCGATATCTGGTCCCACGTCGAACGGGTGCGCATGCTCAACCGCCGTGGCGAGTTTATCGAACGCACCCCGGCAGACTTCGCGGTGGCTTACCGTCACTGCGGTCTGAAAGCGGCCAGCGACGAAATCTTCGTTGCCGCCTGGCTGCGCTTTGCTCCCGGCGAGGCCGCAACAGCGCGTGCGACGATTAAATCATTGCTCGAAAAGCGCAGCGCCGCCCAACCGCTGCAATTGCCCAACGCCGGTTCGGTGTTCCGCAACCCGTCGGGGGACTATGCCGCACGCCTGATCGAAGCGGCCGGACTGAAAGGCTGGCAATTGGATGGCGCACAAGTGTCCGATAAGCATGCGAATTTCATCGTTAATCCGGGCGGCAAAGCCAACGCTTCCGCGATAGAAAGCCTAATCGGCCGAATTCAGATCGAAGTGAAGCAAAAGTTCGGCGTTGACCTGGTGCGCGAGGTGCGCATTCTTGGAATGGAAAGATGATGGCGACAGGCATGGGCAAGGTGGCAGTGTTGATGGGCGGCAATTCGGCCGAGCGCGAGATTTCCTTGATCTCGGGCCGTGCCGTGCTGGCTTCGCTCCTCGCCTCCGGCATCGACGCCTTCGCTTTCGACCCCGCCGAACAAGCCATCTGGACACTCGCCGCCGAAAAACCGGACTGCGCTTTCATCATCCTGCATGGCGGAGCGGGGGAGGACGGCACGATTCAAGCAGCGCTCGATCTGCTGGGTATTCCCTACACCGGCAGCGGCGTACTCGCCTCTGCGCTGGCCATGGACAAGATTCGTACCAAGCAGCTATGGCAGGCCGGCGGCATTCCGACGCCGCGTTCCCGGCGCGTTGCATGTGTCACGGAAGGTCCGGACTGCGTCGCCGCATTGGGTTTGCCGCTGATCGTCAAACCGGTACGCGAAGGCTCATCCCTCGGCGTGACAAAAGTTGCCCGTGCGGACGAGTTCGCCGCCGCATTCTCGGCGGCCGCAACGCTTCCCGACGGCCGCAAAGAAGAAGTGATGGCCGAAGAGTTTGTTGGCGGCATCGAACTCACCGCCGCGATTCTTGGCCGCACCGCTTTGCCGCTGGTGCGCATCGAAGCGCCGGAAGGACGCTACGACTATCAGAACAAGTATTTCACCGACGACGTCAAGTATCACTGCCCCTCCGGTATCGATGCACTGCTGGAAGCGGAGATCGGTCGCACGATACTGAAGGCATTCGATGCCCTCGGCTGCCGCGGTTGGGGACGTGCCGACCTGATCCTGCGCGCCGACGGCAGTTACAGCCTGCTGGAAATGAACACTGTTCCGGGCATGACCGGTCACTCTCTGGTTCCCATGGCGGCGCGCGCCGCCGGCATCGACTTTGACGCACTGGTGTTGCAGATTCTGGCGGAGGCGCGCAATGGCCAGGGCTAAAACGGGAAACTCCTTGAACAGCGAGCCAAGCGGACTGTGGCATCAACCGACATTGATGCATCTGCTGGCGGACACCCTGATCGTACTGGCAATCGTCGGGCTGGGTTGGGCAGCGGCCAGTTCCCTCAAGCATCTGCCGATTTTCCCGGTTCGCGAAGTGAAAATCGCGGGTGAGCCGCAACGCGTCTCGGCCGAGCAAATCGCTCATGTCGCGCGCACCGGCATCTCCGGCAATTTCTTCACCCTCGACCTGGATGTCCTGCGCGCTGCAGTCGAGCAATTGCCCTGGGTGCGCAGCGCAACCGTACGTCGAATCTGGCCGGACGGCATCGAAATCACACTGCAAGAACACGACGCCGTGGCGATTTGGCGGCCACACAATGGTGAAACCGGTCTGATCAACGGGAAGGGCGAGGTTTTTCACGCCGAACCGCCCGAGCAGTCTCACCCACTTCCCCGCTTCAACGGACCGACCGGGCGGGCGGAGGACATACTGCGGCGGCACCGCGAGTTCTCCCAAACCCTGAGCGGCATCGGCCGCACTATCGACACGATTTCCCTCTCACCGCGCGGGGCGTGGCGCTTCAGACTTGACGATGGCCTGATCGTCGAACTCGGGCGGGACCAGGAAGGACTTTCACTGTCCGAACGTACCCAGCGTCTGGCCGCGCACTACGACAATCTGAAACTCCAGATGGGCAGCATTCGTCTCGCCGATCTGCGCTATCCAAACGGCTTTGCCTTGAGTGCGAGCCTGCGACCGGCGGCGACGATGGACGCAACAGGAAGGAATTCATGAGCAAGGACAAGAACCGCGACCTGATCGTCGGCCTGGATATCGGCACGTCGAAGGTCGTTGCGATCGTTGCCGAAATCAATGCGGAAGGCCAACTCGTCATCCTCGGCCTTGGCACGCAGGACATGCAGGATGTGCGAGGCCTCAGAAAGGGCGTCGTGGTCAACATCGAGGCGACGGTCAACAGCATCTCCAAGGCCATTGCCGAAGTCGAGATGATGGCCGGCTGCAAGGTCAGAGAGGTGTTTACCGGCATCGCCGGCGGCCACATCAAGAGCAAGGACTCCAACGGCATGGCCGTGGTCAAGGAGAAGGAAGTCACGCAGTTCGATATCGCACGCGCTATCGAAGCCGCTAACGCCACGCCGATCTCTGCCGACGACCAGATTCTTCATACCATCGTGCAGGAATTCATCGTCGACGGGCAGGATGGCGTCAAAGACCCCATCGGCATGGATGCACGTCGCCTCGAAGTCAAGGTGCATCTCGTCACCGGCGCCGTCACCGCCGTGCAGAACATCGTCAAGTGCGTGCGCCGTTGCGGGCTCGAAGTCATCGACGTGGTGCTCCAACCGCTCGCCTCTGGCAATGCGGCCCTCAGCGATGACGAACGGGATGTCGGCGTCTGCCTCGTCGATATCGGGGGCGGCACGACGGATATCGCCATCTTCAGCCAGGGAGCGATTCGGCACACCGCGGTGATTCCGATCGCCGGCGACCAGATTACCAACGACATCGCCATCGCCTTGCGCACCTCCACACAGGATGCCGAGGAGATCAAACTGCGCTACGGCGTCGCGCTGCATCAACTGGCCGATCCGGAAGAAATGCTCGACGTACCGGGCGTGGGCGATCGGCCGGCCACCAGCCTATCGCGCGCCACATTGGCTGGATTCATTCAGCCGCGCATCGAAGAGATCTTCCAAAGGGTACAAGAAGAACTGACCAAGAGCGGTTACGCACGCTTGCTGCGCGCTGGCATCGTGCTTACCGGTGGCAGCGCCCAGATGCCGGGCATGACGGAGCTGGGCGAAGAGGTATTCCACAACACAGTGAAGATCGGCATGCCGCACTACTCGGGCAATCTGCGCGACTTCGTCAGAAATCCGCGCTACGCAGCCGCGGTTGGCCTGCTGATGGAAGGGATGGCGCGACGACAACGCGGCAGCAAGGAAACGCCCGGCATGGGGCAGGTGTTCGGGCGCATGCGCGCCTGGTTTGCACGCAATTTGTAGGTTTAATTCCAGTAACTTTTCAGCAACGCGGCAACGACAGGAGAGGCGAGAATGTTTGAAATCATCGATAGAGACGCAAGCGACACGATCATCAAGGTGATTGGCGTTGGCGGCGCCGGCGGTAATGCCGTCGAGCACATGATCCGCGAGGGCGTCGGCGGGGTGGAGTTCATCTGCTGCAACACCGATGCGCAGGCGCTCAAACACTCGTCGGCGGGCGTTAAATTACAGCTTGGCCCCGGCCTGGGCGCCGGCGGGAAACCCGAGCGCGCACGCGAGCACGCGCAAAACGAACGGGAGAACATCGCCGACATGCTGCGCGGCGCGCACATGTGCTTCATCACGGCCGGCATGGGCGGCGGCACCGGCACGGGCGCGGCCCCGATCATCGCCGAAGTCGCACGCGAAATGGGCATCCTGACAGTCGCCGTCGTGACCAAGCCATTTACCTTCGAAGGCCGGCGCGGCAAGGTAGCGGAGGAAGGCCTGGCCGAATTGGCGCAGAACGTCGACTCGCTGATCGTCATCCTCAACGAGAAACTCATGGAAGTGCTCGGCGAGGAAGTCAGCATGCTGGATGCCTTCAAGGTTGCCGACAATGTCCTGAAAAATGCCGTGGGTGGAATTTCCGAGATCATCAATGTACCCGGCCTGGTCAACGTCGATTTCGAAGATGTCCGCACCGTCATGGGCGAAATGGGCAAGGCCATGATGGGTTCCGCCACCGAGTCCGGCGTCGACCGCGCACGACGCGCCGCCGAAGCCGCCGTCGCCAGCCCCTTGCTGGAAGGCATCGAGCTTTCCGGCGCCAAGGGTGTGCTGGTCAACATTACTGCCAGCAGCTCGCTCGGACTGAAGGAATACCAGGAAGTCATGAACACCATCCACAACTACGCCGCCCCGGAATCGACGGTCATCTGCGGCGCGGTCTTCGACGATGGCATGGAAGACCAGTTGCGCGTCACCGTGGTCGCCACCGGTCTGGGGCTCAAGTCCAAGGCCAAGCCGGTACTGGTGCCGCGCGAAGAGCAGCAACCCTACCGCCGCACCGGCACCTTCGACGCCGCCCCGGCTTATGTGCCAAGTTCGGCAAGCGCCACCGCGGAAGCATCGCCCAACATCGCCGTCACCGGCAGTCTCGACGAGTTCTTCACACCCAACCCGGAGCGCCAGCGCTCATCCATCCGGGCCCGCGACATGGCCGACGTGGGTTTGAGCAATATCGACATTCCAGCCTTTCTGCGCCGTCAGGCCGACTGATCT
>CAZAWN010000140.1:0-7623 GCA_964488825.1 uncultured Methyloversatilis sp.
ACGCCGAAAATCTCCGGCGCGTACATTGCTTCCACGCGCGTGGCGGGCAGGCTGAACTCGCCAGCGGTGTTGAGGCGCAGGGTGTATTCGATGGCAAAGCGCCCGCGCGGTACGAATTCGTAATAGGCGCGATAGACGGAAAAGCTGCGTTCGACATAGCTCGGCCAGAGCCCGCGATGAAGAAAGTCTTCGTCGCGGGTGGCAAGGCGCGCGTCGCGTCCGTCCTCCGTGCCGAGGATGCTGGCCCCGGCGGGAATCGGGTCGTTTAGCACGACCCAGTTCATGTCCTGCACGGCATCCACCGTCAGGCGCACGCGCCAGAGATCGCCGCGGCTGGGCTGCCCCGGTGTTTTTTCCTGAATGGGCGTGACGTTGCGGTTAACGGTGAAACCGGCAGACTGGGGCGCGGTCACCGGAATCGCCGCCAGCGTTTGCAGGCTGACCCAGGGGCGCCCGCTGCCCTGGTGCGTCAGGTTCAAGTGGTCTGCGCCGCTGGGCCAAGGCAATGTCAGGCGCACGCCGGGGGCCGGCTCGGGCCAGCGCTGCGTGACGGTCTGTCCGCCCAGCCGCGCCTGCGTCGTGCCGCCCACCGTCTCGCGCTCGAAACGGCGCGCATAGCCGTCGAGGGCGACTACCGCCCAGGCGTTTGCCATGGTGGTCGCCCAGTGGCCGCGCACCTGACTTTCGAGTGCGCCGCGCAGCAGCTGCGGCAGTTCGTCGCGCCAACCTGGCTCATCGAGCACGGCCTCGATGAGGCGGAAGCGGTTGGCGGCGTGGCTGGTTAGGCTCCACCACCCCTGGGCGTCGCTGTCGTGGGCGAAGTTCAGACGCCCGCCGGCGTAGCTCAGTCGATTGCGAATTTCCTGCGCCGTGGCGGCGAGTTTGCCCGTGCGTTCCGGCAGGGTCTCCAGGCGTTTCAAGGCGAGCCACCAGTCGACCAATGAAGCGGTGGGTAGGCGTTGCGGGATGATCTCCATCGCCGAGGCGGCGCGGATCAGACCGGGCGTGCGCCGGCCGGCACGCGTCAAGGCTTCGAGCGCCGCCAGCTTGGCTGTCAATAGCCCATCGCTCTGCGGGGCGGCGCGGAAGGCGAGGGAAAGGCGGCCCTCGACGAAGGCCTGCAAGCCATCCTCCAGTCGCCTGCGCAGCTCGGCGGGCAGGGGGGCGTGTGTCACGATGGCCATGTCGAGCAGATAGGCGCTGAGCGCCACGCTGCCCGGCCCGTCGCCGGGAAAGAAGCGCGCCAAGCCCTGATTGTCGAGCAGGGTCGGCAGACTATCAATGATCGCCTGCCAGCGTTCCTTGTCGCGCAGACCGACGGCGACGGAAACCTTCTGTTCCAGGCAGGAGTAGGGGTAGGTTTCGAAGAAACGCGTCAGCCCCGGTGGCGGCACAGCCAGTTGCGCGGCGAAGGACAGTTCGACCCCGCCCTT
Source organism: uncultured Methyloversatilis sp. (assembly GCA_964488825.1). GTDB lineage: Bacteria > Pseudomonadota > Gammaproteobacteria > Burkholderiales > Rhodocyclaceae > Sulfuricystis. Next base: position 1,434 of record CAZAWN010000140.1, read on the forward strand.
GCCCGGCAGGGCATCCGGCGGCGCGGCGACCGGCAGGTCGAGGCGACCTTCGATGCGGGCCAGGCTGGCCTGCTGGACCACGAGCGGAATGGCCGGCTCGATCTGTTGCACGATGCGGAGCGTGTCGCTATGCTTGCCGCCCGCTTCGCTGGCCGAGAATTCCCAGCTCAGCTTGCCTTCCTGCGCCGGCGCCTGGACGTTCCAACTGACCTCGGCGGCGCCTTCGGGCGCCAACCGGACCTCCTGCGGTGCCAGCGTCTGCGCGCCGGCGCGCGCCGCGAGGCGCACCTGCTGAGGCTGGTCGGTGCCGTTGCGCACGGTCAGCAGCGCAGTGTATCGATCCTGCTCGCGCACCACGGGTGGCAGCCCGGAAATCAGCTGCAACTCCTGGCGTGAGCGGATGCGCGCACTGCCCGTGCCGAACAGACCGCTGCCCGCCGTGGCGATACCGACCAAGCGGAATTCGCTGAGCGAATCGTTGAGCGGAACCTTGATTTGTGCCGTCCCGTCAGCGCCGACTTTGACGCGCGGCTGCCAGCTCAGGAGCGTGTCGAACAATTCCCGTGCCGGGGCGCGCCCGCCACCGCCGCCGGGCGGCACCGCCTTGCGGCCGTAATGGCGCTTGCCGATCACCTGGGCCTGCGCCGTCGCAGTATTCACCTCGTAGGCGCGGCGCGGGGTCATCGCGGCGAGCAGATTCCAGCTGTCGTTCTCGCGCAGTTCGAGCAAGGCCTGATCGACGGCGGCAAAGGCGATTTCTGTCCCCGCCGGCGGCGGCTTGCCGCCCGGCGCGCTGACCTTGAGGCGCACGGTCGCGGCCTCGCGCGGCCGATAGGTGCTGCGCTCGGGTTGCACCTCGACCGCCAGTTGCATGCCTTGCGTGCCGACATCGAGCTGGGCCAGACCCATGCGCCAGGCCGGCTTGGCGAGATCGACCAACGCGCCGGGCTGCGGTGGGCGCCACCATTCCTTGAACCAGGCCAGCGGCTCGCGCCAGCCCCAGCGGAAGAAGGACGTCCATTGCAGCGGCGTGACACGTCCCCGCACCGCCAGCACCGAGACGAACACATTCGGCGCCCATTCGGCCTTTACCGGAATTTCGATCACCGGCCGATAGCGCGACAGCGGGCGCACAAAGGTCTCGATTACCCCGTCGGCCTCCACCGCGATCAGCGCGGTCGCCTCGCGGAAGGGGGTGCGTACCTGAAGGCGTGCCGTCGTCCCCGGTGTATAGCTTTTCTGCTCGGGAATGATGTCGATGCGGTCCAGGTTGCCGGCGGCAAACCACTGATCTCCCGCACCGTCGTTGCCGCTCCAGACGCTGCCGCCGACGCGTGCGGTCCTGCCTTGCGCATCGCGGCTCTCGGCGAGCAACAGGATTTCGCCCGCCGCTTTCGAGGAAGTGGTACAGCGCAGCAGGCCGTGCGCATCGGTTTTTCCGGTACAGAGTTCGCCGAGATCGACAAACTCGTCGCGATTTTCGTAGGCGTAAAAGCCCCCGACGATCCGTCGCCGGTGGGAATGGGTGATGCGCTGCTGGCCCGCAACGCGAATTTCCTGCCCTGCCAGCGGCTTGCCGTCGAGATCGAGGGCGACCAGTTCGAAGCGGCCGCGCTCCGCCGTCGTCCAGTCGGGCGTCGCCAGGCCGAGGACCAGGCCGGCGGGCCAGAGCGGGACCGTGCCGCGGATCGTCTGAATCTCGCCGTTCGGGTCGGGGAAGCTCATCTCCGCATACAGCTCGGCCGGGCTACCGGGCGATTGGGTCAGTGGCACGACGAGCTTGCCTGCGCCGACCGGGTCCAGCTTGAGCATCTGCTTGTCCAGCACCAGCTTTTCGTTTTCCGCCGCGGGTTCGATACCGAAAGACTGTTGTGCGGCGGCATCGAAATTGATTCCGAACCCGAAGCGGTCATAGCCCGCCCACTGTGGCCAAGCCGGTCGGAGGGTGGCCGAGACGCTCACCTCGGTTCCCTTCGCCGCGCCGCCGTTGAGGAAGTTCAGCCCGAGCGAGAGGGGAACCTGCTTCATGCCGACATAGCGGGCTGCCGCTCCCTGAATGCGGCCGGTGTAGGCGGGCAGCCGAAAATCCGACACGCTGAATTCGCCGCCGCCCGGCAAGTCGAGGGCGTATCGACCGCGCTTGGCGGCCTCCGGTATCTTCCACTGGCTGGTGGCGACGCCTTGCGCATCCCAGACGAGATCGACGGGAAACTCCGCGCCGCTGCCGTCATGGCGGATCGACAGCTGCCTGGGCAGTTGCGCCGGATCGGGAAACGCCAGGCCGCGGCTGCCGCGCAGACGGGCGATGTGTTTCATCGCGATGATCTGCCCGGGGCGCAGCAAGTTACGGTCGAACACCGTGTGGATCAGCAGTCCACCGGACTGCTCCGCCCAGGTGGGCACGCCGAAGCGCCAGGGCTCGATGCCCTCGTTCCAGTCGCTGCGCACGAAGCCGAGATCCTCGCCCTTGCGGGCGCTCGCGAAGAGGAAGTTGTCTTCGTCGCAGTCGGCGGCGTTCAGCGCTTGTTCGATGAAGGCGCGCCCCTGGGCATCGGTCTGGCCGTTCCAGAGCGGCTTGCCCGTGCAGTCCGAGACGCGCACAACCGCCGCGCCGACCGGCTGGCCGCTGTCCAGCGCGGTTACCCAGACCAGCGCATTGTCGCGCCCGCGTTTGAAATGCACGGCGAGGTTGGTCACCAGCGCCGCCGTGCGTACATACATCGGCTTCGGATGGGCCAGCAGCGCCGCGCCAAGCAGGCGGCTTTCCACCTCGACGACGTGGTAACCCGGTTTCTCCAGCGGAATGCCGACCACCTCGAATTCTGCGCTGCCGCCCGGCTTGGGCAGGGTGCGTTGAGTGGTACCGGGCTGGCCGGCGAGGAAGGAGAGTTCGCGCGCATAAAACGGATCGACGAACTCTTCGGTTTTTCCGTCGCGCGGCAGGCGTACGGTGCGCGTCTGCCGGTTGAAGCGGGCCAGCGCCTGCATCGTGGCGATGATCCCGGCATCGTCGGTCAGTCGGCGTTCGCTGAGCTTCAGGCTGGCTTCGAGATTGCGCACGGTGACCGGCAGAATGCCGCCCTCGCGCCATTCGAGGATGCCGAAATCACCGGGAAACTTGGCCAGCGGCGGCAGTCCGCCGGTGCGAAATGCGAGCGGGAAGCTGGCCGCGTTGGCGAGCGGCCGGCCGGCATCGTCGCGCAGGTCCTTCGGCAGTTCCAGGCGCAGTTCGGCGTTTTGCGGCAGCGGCTTGGCAAACGTCAGGCTCTGCAAGGTGGCGTTGCGCGTGCCGGGCGGATCGGGATCAAGCGCGGTGCGTACGCCTTCGGGCGTGACGAGCCGCACCTTGGCGCGTATCGCCGCGGCTACCGGGGCGGAAAACTCCACGACAATCGGCGCCAACGGCGAACAGGGTGCACTGGCCTTCTCGCGCTCGCAGCTCAGAGTGGCGCGGAAAGGTTCGCGGACGGTATAGGCGAAGCTCTCTTCCCGCAGGCTGCGTGCGCCGCCGAGTACGCCACTTAGCGCCGCCACGCCCTTGCCCCAGACCAGTTTCATCTTCGCGCCGGGCGGCAGGCGCTCGGCACATTGCACGACGAGGTCGTGTTCCTCCTGGCGGTGCAGGGAGTCCAGCACGGCGCTACGCGCGGTGGCGTCCAGCAGGCGCACCGGAATGCGATGCCCCGCCCCATCGGCTTCGCACCAGACATGCTTCTCAATGGTGGCCGGATCGACCTGTCCGGCCGGCGACAGCACGAAGGCCTGATCTTCCTCGATGGCCGCGCCGGCCGCGGGCTCGATGCGGCGCGGCCAGGGGCCGGGGGGGTAGAAGCGATACTCGCTGCGTCCGCTGACCGTCTCGCCGTTCAGGTCCTTGAGCTTGGGCTTCAGGGTGAAGATGCAGCGTTCGCCGGGCTGCAAGGGGCGGTCAAGTTGCCAGCTCCAGGTGCGCGCATCCGTCCAGCGACCATTGCCGCCCACCCCGCCGCAATCGACGCGAAACGGTGCGGCGGCCAACGCTTGCCCGAGCGGCGTCATGGCGGCGCTGAACACCGCCGTCGCGCGCGTCTGCCGGTCAATCAAATCCTGCGGAGCGAACTGTTCGATCCAGGCCGCCTGTGCGGGGAGCGCGAGCAACAGCAGGGCGATGGCGGGCGGTCTCATGGCGATGGGGTTGCGGCGGTCACGTTTTTTCCGGCAGAGAAATATTCATCCAACGCTTTGCCTCCTTCAGAAGTATTAACAACTGCTGATCACCGGCGGGTGACGCTACGAAGCCGAAGCGCTTGTAAAACCTGACGGCTGCATCATCAACAGGGTGAGTAAGCATGGCGCGAATTCCTGCGTGCTCTGAAATCAGCAAGGTTCGGCGAATGGCATCTTTCAACAAGCCCAAGCCGATGCCTTGACCTTGTGCTGCAATTGAAACGGCCAGTCGCGCCAAAATCACCACCGGCAATGGGTATTGACCAATACCCTGACGGAATCGTTCTGGTGCATCGAGCGTATCAATTTGACCGACAGTCAGGCTGAAATAGCCAACGACCTGATGATTCTCCCTGACGACCACAAAGGTCTTCGCCGAGCCGCTCCCCTGCGCCTGTCGGGCGTAACGGGTCAGCCAAACATTGAGTGCCACATTGCCGCAATCGAAATCATCCAGTAAATGCGCTGACCCCAGCGATTCGGGGCTCGGGAAAGACATCACTTTTCCCAAGGCGCTTTTCGGGAGAAAAGTTCTTGTAGGCCGGGATTGTCTTTTTCGGGTTGATCCAGAAGATCAAGCAGTGCTTGATACTGTGCCCCGGACACCATAAACAGGCGTTGATCCAGCAAAGTATGTTCAGCCGCCAGGCAGGCGCTATCCAGAATGAAATCCGTCAAAGACTTGCGCGACACATCGGCAGCCCGGCGCAGCACTTTTTCCTGCTCGGGGGTTGCACGTAGCCCCAAGCGCGCTGAGCGCGTAACGGAGGGTGAACTGGCAGTCAGGGGCATTGGGAGCTCCTTCCAAAAGATAGGCGATGGGTGCAAGTTATGTTAGTACAAGCGACGCACGCTGTCTATGCATGCCATGGCCCATGATCAACGAAGGGGGCGGATCGCGGCAAGTCGTTAAAATGATCGAATGCTTGTTCTCGGCATCGAATCCTCCTGCGACGAAACCGGCCTCGCGCTCTACGATACGGCGCGTGGCCTGCTTTCCCATGCCGTGCATTCGCAGGTTGCCATGCACGAGGATTATGGTGGCGTGGTCCCCGAGTTGGCCTCGCGCGACCATATCCGGCGGCTGGCGCCCTTGCTGCGGCAAGTCCTCGCCGACGCTGGCGTCGGCAAAGCGGAGATCAACGCGGTGGCCTATACCGCTGGGCCGGGGCTGGCCGGCGCACTGCTGACTGGCGCGAGCTTCGCGGCAGGGCTGGCGCTGGCGCTCGGCGTGCCTGCCTTGCCCGTGCATCACCTTGAAGGTCATCTGCTCTCGCCGCTGCTGTCGCGCCAACCCGCGAGCTTTCCGTTCATTGCGCTGCTGGTCTCGGGCGGGCATACGCAGATCATGTGCGTGCAACGCGTCGGTCACTACGAACTGATGGGCGAGTCGCTCGATGACGCTGCCGGCGAAGCCTTCGACAAGACGGCCCAACTGCTTGGTCTCGGCTATCCGGGTGGCCCGGCGCTGGCGCAGCTGGCGGAACAAGGCCAGCCCGGCCGCTTCAAACTGCCGCGGCCAATGCTGCACAGCGGCAATTTCATGTTCAGCTTTTCCGGCCTCAAAACGGCGGTGCTGACGGCTGTGCGCGAGCGCACACTCACAGCGCAGGACAAGGCCGATCTGGCCGCGGAGTTTCAGGAAGCGGCCACCGAGGTGCTGGTAACGAAAGCGCTGGCTGCCTGTCGGCAACGCCATTTGAAAACCCTGGTGGTGGCCGGCGGCGTGGGCGCCAATCGGCGACTCAGGGAACGCTTCGATGCGGCGGTGAAAAAGTCGGGCATCCGCGTCTGTTATCCGGAAATGGCGCTCTGCACCGACAACGGCGCAATGATCGCCTTCGCCGGGGCGCAGCATCTGAATGCGGGAACGGCACGGGACGGCAACGGCGCGTTTGCCGTCAAACCCCGTTGGCCGTTGGCGACGGCCTAGCGTTTCTTTTTGCTGCCGATGGCGCTCTCGGTGCCAGCGATCAGGCGACCG
>CAZAWN010000141.1:0-7578 GCA_964488825.1 uncultured Methyloversatilis sp.
GCATGATGTGTCCGCCGGTTCCTCCCGCCATGATCACGATGGTTTTGTAACTCATTCCGGCGCCGGGCCGCCCCAAGGCGGCATGCGCCCCCCCGTGGGGGGCAGCGAGCTGATCTTGCGAGCGTGGGGGGCTCATTGGGTTGCCGCCAATAAAAACGTGGCGCGCTTCGCGGCGCAGGCGCGCCCCGTCGCATTCCGGGCAGGGCTTGTTGTTGAGGTACTTCGCCAGTTCTTCGCGCACCATCTGGCTATCAGTTTCGCGGTAGCGACGTTCGAGGTTCGGGATGATGCCCTCGAAACTGTGCGAGCGATCAAAGCGCGTCCCCTTCTCGTTGAGATACTTGAAGCGGATTTGCTCGCGTCCGGAACCATACAAGACGATCCGCCGCACCTCCTCGGGCAGTTTCTCGAACTCGACATCGGGGGAGAAATCGTAATGCGCCGCCAGCGATTCAATCATCTGAAAGTAGAACTGGTTGCGCTTGTCCCAGCCCTTGATCGCCCCGGCGGCCAGGCTCAGATGCGGGTAAGCGACGATCCGCGCCGGATCGAAATACTGGATCTGCCCTAAGCCGTCGCACTTCTGGCAGGCGCCCATCGGGTTGTTGAAGGAGAACAGGCGCGGTTCCAGCTCCTGCAGCGCATAGCCGCAATGCGGGCAGGCGAACTTGGCTGAGAACAGGTGCTCGACGCCCGTGTCCATCTCGACCGCCAGGCAGCGCCCTTCGGCGTGCGTCAGCGCCGTCTCGAAACTTTCGGCCAGCCGCTGACGCTGGTCGGTGCGCACCTTGAGGCGGTCCACAACGACGTCGATCGAATGCTTCTGCGACTTGGCCAGCTTGGGCAGCGCGTCGATATCGTGCACCTTGCCATCGACGCGCAGACGCACAAAACCCTGCGCCTTCAACTCGGCGAACAGGTCGAGCTGTTCACCCTTGCGGTTCGCCACCACGGGAGCGAGGATCATCAATTTGGTGTCTTCGGGCAACGCCAGCACATGATCGACCATCTGCGCGACGCTCATCGCCTCCAGCGCCACGTCGTGTTCCGGGCAATGCGGCGTGCCGGCGCGCGCGTAGAGCAGGCGCAGGTAATCGTGAATTTCCGTGACAGTGCCGACGGTGGAACGCGGAGTGTGGCTGGTCGCCTTCTGTTCAATGGAAATCGCCGGCGACAACCCTTCAATCAAATCGACATCCGGTTTCTCCATCAACTGGAGAAACTGGCGCGCGTAGGCCGACAGCGATTCGACGTAACGGCGCTGGCCCTCGGCGTAGAGCGTATCGAAGGCCAGCGAGCTCTTGCCGGAGCCGGACAAGCCGGTAATCACAGTGAGCTTGTTGCGCGGCAGGTCGAGATTGATGTTCTTGAGGTTATGGGTGCGCGCGCCGCGTATCCTGATTTCGTCCATGGGGGCTGGGGGAAAGCACAAAAAGGCGACCTGATAATATACGCGCCCTTTCCAGCCAGAGAAATTACCTCCGTGCTTTCCCCCACCTCCGATGCCATGACCCCCGCCGAACGGCGCACGGGCGCCGCGCTGGCTTCCATCTTTGGCCTGCGCATGCTCGGACTGTTTCTCGTCCTGCCCGTGTTTTCCGTGCTGGCGGCCGATCTGCCAGGCGGCGACGACATCCTGCTGGTGGGCCTCGCGCTGGGCGCCTACGGCCTGACGCAGGCCTTCTTCCAGATTCCCTACGGCCTCGCTTCCGACCGCTGGGGACGCAAGCCGGTGATCGTCGCCGGCTTGCTGCTATTCGCTGCGGGAAGCTTCATCGCCGCCGCCGCGCCAGATATCCACGTCATGATTCTCGGCCGCGTACTGCAAGGCGCCGGGGCCATTTCCGCCGCCGTCTCGGCCCTCGCCGCCGACCTGACGCGCGAACAGCACCGCACCAAGGTGATGGCGATGATCGGCGCGTCCATCGGCCTCGTCTTCGCCGCCTCACTGGTGATCGCCCCCCCCCTCGCGGCGGCCGTCGGGCTCTCCGGTCTGTTTGTGCTGACCGGCGTACTGGCGCTGGGAGCCATCCTGCTGTTGTTTACTGCCGTCCCGCCAGCGCCGAGTTTGACGCCTCACGAGCGCCCCCCTTTCTCCGTCGTGCTGTTCGACGCCAAACTGGCACGCATGAATTTCGGCGTCTTCGCCTTGCACATGATGCAGACCGCCCTGTGGGTGGTCGTTCCGCCCGCGCTGGTCGCCACGGGGCTTGCCGCCGGCGAACACTGGAAGATTTATCTGCCGGCCGTACTGCTCTCTTTCGCGGTGATGATTCCGGCGATCATCGCCGCCGAGCGCAAGGGCAAGATGCGCCCGATCTATGCCGGTGCGGTGGCGCTGCTCATCCTCGTGCAAGCCGGGTTGGCGCTATTCGGCGGCGGCGTCTGGCTCACCGGTCTGTGGCTGCTGCTGTTCTTCGTCGCCTTCAATATCCTCGAAGCCCTGCAGCCCTCGCTGATTTCCCGCCTCGCACCGCCCGCCGCCAAGGGAGCGGCGCTCGGTATCTACAACACCACCCAGTCGCTCGGCCTGTTCCTCGGCGGCGTATTGGGCGGGCTGCTGGTCAAGCACTTCGGCGCCGCGGCGGTACATTGGGTCTGCGCCGCGCTTGGTATCATCTGGCTGATGCTGGCGCTGCGTGTGCAGCCGCCGCAAGCGCACACAACTTAGGGAGGCAACATGGCATCGGTGAATAAGGTCATTCTGGTAGGCAACCTCGGCAAAGACCCGGAAACGCGCTACGCGCCCAGCGGCGATGCGATCGTCAATATCACCCTCGCCACCACCGACTCCTGGAAGGACAAGGCCTCCGGCGACAAGAAGGAGGCCACCGAATGGCACCGCGTGGTGTTTTTCGGCAAGCTGGCCGAAATCGCTGGCCAGTACTTGAAGAAGGGGCGTCAGGTTTATGTCGAGGGCAGCCTGCGCACGCGCAAATGGCAGGGACAGGATGGTCAGGATCGCTACACCACCGAAATCGTCGCCAACGAGATGAAGATGCTCGGTTCGCGCGAAGGCATGGGTGACACGGGGCCACGCGACAGCGGCGGGGGCGGACGTCCGGCGGCGCGTCCCGCAGCACAGAACAGTTCGCCCGCCAGCAGCAGTTTCAATGATGTCGAGGACGACATACCCTTTTAAATGAAGCGCAAGCGCCGTAGCCTGCGGGAATACTCGCTGCGCGATCTGCTGATCGTCGGCCTGCCCTTGCTGATGGTGGTGATTACCGGCTTCTGGTTCGCTTCACGCTTCATCCAGCCTGCCCCGCCAGATACGCTGACGATTTCCACCGGTGGCGAAGGCGGCGCTTACCAGCGCTTCGGCGCGCTCTACAAGGATGCACTGGCGCGCTACGGGGTCACGCTGATTGAAGTGCCATCGGCAGGTTCCCTGGAAAACCTTGCACGCTTGCGCGATGCCGATCAAGCCGTTGATGTCGCCTTCATTCAAGGCGGCACGGCCAGCATTCAGGAGGACGACGCCCTTTACTCGCTGGGCAATCTTTACCACGAACCGCTCTGGATCTTTTTGCGGGAAGGTGCAGGCGTACCGACGCGCATCGCCGACTTGAAAGGCAAGCGTATCGCCATTGGCGGCGCCGGCAGCGGCAGCCAACACCTTGCCAAGGAACTGCTGTTCATCAACCGCATTGACGAGAAAAACAGCCAACTCCTGCCACAGGGAGGCTTGGGGCTTGCCCCGCTGTTTGCCGACAACCGGGTGGACGCCGCCTTCGTTGTCGGCCCGCCCCAATCGGCTGCGGTCTGGACCCTGCTGCACACGCCCGGAGTGAGGCTGATGAACCTCGCTCATGCCGAAGCCTATACACGTCAGCTTCCCTACCTGAACAAACTGATCCTGCCGCGCGGCGCCATCAATATTGCCGCCGACCTGCCGTCCGCCGACATCCAGCTCGTCGCGGCAACCGCAAGCCTGGTCGTGCGCGACAGCACCCATCCCGCCCTGATCGATCTGTTGATGCAGGCGCTCACCGAAACGCACGGCGGCACAGGAGTCTTTCAACGCCCCGGGGAGTTTCCGCGCGCCTCTGCGACCAGCGAAACCGACTTCCCCCTCTCCCCCGAAGCGCAACGCTTTTACAAGTCAGGCCGCCCCTGGTTACAACGCTACCTGCCGTTCTGGGCCGCGACGCTGGTGGATCGCATGGTGGTGATGCTGATCCCCCTGTTCGCCGTGCTGATTCCAGTGATGCGCTTCGCGCCGGGGATCTACAACTGGCGCATCAAGGCGCGCATCTATCGGCGCTACGGCGAACTGAAATTTCTCGAAGCCGAGCTTGAAGCCGAGCCCGGCAAACTCACGCGCACCGAATGGATCGCGCGCATCGATGCCATTGAAGATGACATCAACCATCTAACCATGCCGCTGGCTTTCAGCGACATGGTCTATACCCTGCGCCTCCACCTTGGGCTGGTGCGCAAGGCGATCGACAAAGCCACGGTTACAAACGTCTGATTTTGTCCAGGAGCGCGGTGGTCGAGCGCGCATGGATAAACGGGATGGAATGCACAGCCCCGCCCCAGCCAAGTACTTCTGCCGCGCCGACGATCTTGTCGGCGGGCCAGTCTCCGCCCTTGACCAGCACCTCCGGGCGGCATTCGATGATCCGGGCCAGGGGAGTATCTTCGTCAAACCACGTGACCAGGGCGACACTCTCCAGCGCCGCCAGTAATGTCATACGATCTTCAAGCAGATTGACCGGACGATCGTCGCCCTTGCCCAGCCGGCGAACCGAAGCATCCGTATTCGCCGCCACCACCAGACTGGCGCCGAGTGCGCGTGCCTGAGCCAGGTAAGTGACATGCCCGCGATGCAGGATGTCGAAGCAACCATTGGTGAACACCAAAGGCCGCGGCAAACCGGCGCACCGCCGGGCAAAATCGGCCGGGGTACAGAGTTTGGTTTCGAAGGATGGCCTCGCGTTACTCACGCGGACCTACTTGCCGGCTTTGACAACATCGTCGCCAACGATCTCGAAGATGCGCACGACTTTTCTGACCCCGCCCGTGGTACGGGCGATTTCTACCGCCGCATTGGCTTCCGCCTGGGTAACCATCCCCATCAGATAGACCGTCCCCGCTTCGGTGACCACTTTCACATGATTCGCCGAGAACCGGTTGGCATCGACAAAGCGCGCTTTGACTTTGGAAGTCGTCACGGCGTCATTGCTGCGCGCCGAGAAGGAACTCACGGGTCCCGTTTGAAGTTCGTTGCTGATCGCTTTGACGTTGGGCACTTCGGCAACAATCTTCTCGATAGCCGCCCCCGCCGTCGCATCGGGGACTTCGCCAGTCAGCATTACGGTACGGTTATAACTCGTCACATTGACGTGCGAATTGCTGCCAAACTGCTCCGAGATTCGATTTCCGGCGCGCAATTCGATACCTTCATCGGTGACCATGGTTTCAGCAGAACGCCGATCCGAGTAAACCAAGGCCCCGGCGCCGGCGCCAACGGCCACTGCGCCGAAACAGCCCGCCAGTGCGGGCACAAGGGTCACCAAAAGTAGCAACGTGGATTTGTTCATTGGGTTTCTCCGAGAATGAGGGCGTCGATTCCGTCACAAAGACAATGCAAAATCAGCAGGTGGACTTCCTGGATACGTGCCGTACGTTCGTGGGGTACGCACAAATGGACGTCGTCAGACCCCAGTTCGGCACCGATGGTTCCTCCGCTCTTGCCGGTCAGCGCCACAACACGCACTCCGAGCACGTGAGCCACCTTGATGGCTTCCAACACATTGGGGGAATTGCCCGAGGTCGAGATCGCCAGCAGCACATCACCTTGACGTCCCAGGCCGGCGACCTGCTTGGCGAAGATCTGGTCGAAGGCGTAGTCGTTGGCGATCGAGGTCAACGTCGAACTGTCGGTCGTCAGTGCCACGGCCGCCAGCGGCGGGCGTTCCTTTTCGAAACGGTTCAACAATTCGGCGGCGAAATGTTGCGCATCGGCCGCCGAGCCGCCATTGCCGCAAGCCATCACCTTGCCGCCCGCGGCAAGACAGGCAGTCATGGTGCGCACGGCCGCCTCGATGGACTGGGATAAAGTCGTCAGTGCCGCCTGCTTGGCGGCAATGCTTTCCTGAAACTGGTTAAGGATGCGGGTCTGGATAGTCATGATCAGTCGATTCTACCCAGTCACGGTCTCCCCACGGACGCGGAACAGAACGCTAAAGAACGACAAATACCTCGATTCGCACCCGCCGCCAGGGATTTCGATGCTCCACGAGGCTGGCGATGCGTGCTGCCACGTTCTCGCCACGATCCATCGCCGAGGCGACTGCTGCATTCTCGGCACGCGGCAAATAGCCCAACTGGACGCCGCGCCACTCGATCCGCACGGCGCGTGCATCGTGAGGATTGTCCGGCTCGCGGATCAGGCTGAGCGCATCGCCCACCTGTAGCCGTCCCCATAGCGCTGCTCCGGCGTGGTATTGAAAACCCGCCAGTTGAGAGCTTTGCACCAGCAGCTTCACCGTCTGGGCCTGCGTCCAGCCAGTCGACAACAGCAGCAGACTAATCAGTAGAAAACGCATCTCTGACCCACTCCAGATGTTCCCCATCGATCAGCACACAATCGAAGCGACAAGCGCAGTCGCCATGCCTCGCCAACCAGTGGCGCGCCGCGAGGATCAAGCGTTGCTGCTTGCGATAGGTGATGCTGGCCGCCGCGCCGCCATAGTCGGTTCTCGCCCGCCGGCGCACTTCGACGAACACGGTCACGCCGCCATCACGGCAGACCAGGTCGATCTCACCGCCCTTGATTCGGAAGTTGCGGACAAGTATCTGCAAGCCGCGCGCCAGCAGATAGCGGGCCGCAGTTTCCTCGCCGGCAGCGCCAATCTGGCAGGTGGTGTGGGGGATAATGGCAGTCATGAAGACTACATTGTCCATCGTCGCGACCCCGATCGGCAACCTCGGCGACATCACGCTGCGCGGATTGGAGGTGCTGCGCGCCGCCCATACCATCGCCTGCGAGGATACGCGCCACGCACGCCGACTACTCGACCATTACGGCATCCGCACGCCACTGCTGGCGCTGCACGAACACAACGAACGGGAAGCCGCCGACAAACTAATCGCCCTGCTGGGCGAGGGCAAGCCGGTGGCCTTGATTTCCGACGCGGGTACGCCAGCCGTCTCCGACCCTGGCGCGCGCGCAGTCGCTGCGGTACGCCGCGCCGGCTTCGGCGTGACTCCCTTGCCCGGAGCGAACGCGGCCATCGCCGCGCTGTCCGCCGCCGGACTGGATCATCCGGAGTTCCACTTCGTCGGCTTTTTGCCCGCGAAAGTCGGCGCTCGCCGGACGGCACTCGAACGCCTCAAACCGCTGGAAGCAACGCTGGTCTTCTACGAAGCGCCCCATCGCGTCGAGGAGAGCGTCGCCGCCCTTGTCGCCGTGCTCGAACCGCAACGCGAAATCGTCATCGCCCGCGAACTGACCAAGCTGTTCGAGGAAATCGCCCGCCTGCCGCTCGCCGAAGCACCCACCTGGCTCGCCGCCGATTCGAATCGACTGCGCGGGGAATTCGTCCTGCTTGTCTCCGCCCCGCCGCC
>CAZAWN010000142.1:0-7556 GCA_964488825.1 uncultured Methyloversatilis sp.
AGGCTGACCGTGATGCAGGTCCGGTTCTTGTCGTCGCTGGTTTCCATGGTAATCATGCCGTGCTGGGCTTCGGCCAGCAACTTGGCCGAATAAGTGCCGATCCCCGTCCCTCCTTGCTTTCCGGCGGTGGCGAACTTGTCGAAGAAGCGTTCGCGGATTTCCAGCGGTACCGAACCGCTGTTTTCCATGACGACCTTCAGCCATTTATCGGCGGGCAGAATCTTGCAGGTGACCGTGCTGCCTTCCGGTGCGGCCTCGCAGGCATTCTTGAGCAGATTCTGGAACAGGGAATAGCTCAGCATCGAGTCGCCCAGCCCGATGAGTTGCTCATCCGGAATGTCTTTGGGCGTCGCCACGGCGATGGTCAGATTCTTCACGGCAAACGCCTTGCGTTGCATGATGGCGATGCGCTTGACGATGTCGGCCACCTCAACACGGGCGGGCTCCAGCTTGAAATGGCCGGTCTCGATCTTGTACAACTCGTTGGAAAGATTGACCATGTTGAGCGTCTGCAAGGCGGTTTCCTCGGCCATGCGGAGCATTTCCTTCTGATCGGCGGTCAGGTTGGGCGCATCGGCCAGACTCTGGACAATGCCGATCACGCCCGCCAGGGGGGCTTTCATGTCGTGGCGCGTGATGTGCTCGACATCCATCTTGAGCTGCTCCATCGCCATCATGCCGTCGTAGTCGGACTGCAACTGACGGTGCAGTTCGATATAACGCATGAAGTTCTTGACACGCACTTTGAGGCCATTGGGATCGATAGGCTTGGTGACGAAATCTACCGCCCCCAGTTCCATGCCCTTGAGGCGCGCATCCTCATCGGTCATGGCCGTGACGAAAATCACCGGGATGTGCTCAGAGGAGGGATGGTTGCGAAGCTTCTGTGCTACCTCGAAGCCATCCATGCCCGGCATCATGATGTCAAGAAGAATCAGATCGGGGGGCGTATCGGACTGAGCAATATGCAGAGCTTTTTCACCGTTGTGGGCAATCTTCACCCGGTACTCGTCCTTGAACAGCGAGGACAACAAGTGCAGGTTGTCAGGTGTGTCGTCGACGACGAGGATAGTCGATTTCTGGTCTGATGCCGGACGTGGTCCCAGTGACCCCTGTGGTGCCAGGGAGGTCGGGGAAGCATTGTTTGTCGCCGATTCGGTCTGCTCGGTGGGGGCTCCCGGGGCCACCGATTTCCCGCCAACAGTCAGTGAGGTTCCTGTTGCTGAGGCGATTTCTGCTGGAGTGAGAGGGCGCTTATGGCGCGGCCTCCACATCAACGCCTTTTCGACGCGCTCTGCAAAACCTCCTGCGGTATAAGGTTTGACGATCAGTTCGGAAACACCGGAGCGAATCGCCAGCATGACTCGCTCGCGCGCCGCTTCTGCCGTGATCATCAGAAATGGCATGGCAAACAGTTTGGGGTGCGTGCGAATTGTCAGCAAGAGATCCAGACCGGACATCACCGGCATGTTCCAATCCGAAAGCACCATGGTGATCGGTTGGTGCGAGAGTATCTTCAAGGCCTCGGCGCCATTGGCAGCCTCGACGATCTTGACTGCGCCAAGCTGTTTCAACTGATTGATGGTGATTTTGCGCATCGAGTCAAAATCATCGACGACGAGCAAGGTGCCTTGCTTGAGATGGCCGGCCAGCTGGAAACAACTTCCACTTTCTGTTGCAAAGGGAAAAGACATGGCTTACTCCGTAGCCCCGGTCAGTCGGTCGAGCTGCTCTTTTTTCATTGCCATGTCGGCGTCGGAATCGGCAAAACGGATCGCAATGGCGCGGAAATCTTCCTGACGGAGAACGAAAGCGTCGACGATATCGGGATCGAAATGGGTGCCTTTGCCTTCGATAATGATCGACACGGCTTTTTCGTGGGGCATGCCTTCCTTGTAGACGCGGCGGCTGATCAGGGCATCGTACACGTCGGCCACCGCCATCAAGCGGGCGGATAGCGGAATGGCTTCGCCGGCGAGCTTTTCGGGATAACCGGAGCCATCCCATTTTTCCTGGTGCGAATAGGCAATTTCCTTGGCCATCTGGAGAAACTCGACCTGCATGCCGAGTTGGTGTTCGGCATGGGCAATGGCATCGCGTCCCAGTGCGGTATGGGTTTTCATGATGTCGAACTCGTGCGGTTCGAAGCGCCCCGGCTTGAGGAGAATGCGGTCCGGAATGCCAACCTTGCCGATATCGTGCAAGGGGGCTGACTTGAACAAGGTGGTGATGTAATGCTCGGTGAGGTAGGCGGCAAAGCGGGGGTGCTCGCGTAGTTGCTCGGCCAGCGCCTTGACGTAAAACTGGGTACGGCGAATATGATTGCCGGTATCCGAGTCGCGCGTCTCTGCCAGCGAGGCCATGGCCAGAATGGTCACATCCTGAATCGCCATGACTTCGCGGGTGCGTTTCTCCACTTCGGTTTCCAGGAAAGCACTCTTGTCGCGCAGAAAGTCCGAGTGGGTTTTCAGGGCAAGATGGTTCCTGACTCGGGCCATGACGATCGGCGGACTGACTGGCTTGGTCAGGTAATCCACCGCACCGAGTTCCAGCCCTTTCTTTTCATCCTCGACTTCTACCTTGGCGGTGAGGAAGATGACTGGAATGTCGCGCGTTTGCGGGTTTGCCTTGAGGTGCTGGCAGACCTCGTAGCCGTCCATGCCCGGCATCATGATGTCGAGCAGGATCAGATCGGGCGGGGTGTCCGAGGCGGCGATCTTAAGCGCCTTCTCGCCATTGTTGGCGACCTTGACCTTGTAGTCATCCTTGAGCAGACCGCTCATCAAAGAGAGGTTGTCGGGTGTGTCATCGACGACCAAAATGGTTTTCTTTTCAACCAAGCCGAGATCAAGTTCCATGGTGTTTTCCTGTGCTTTCCAATAGGCTTCGATTCTACGTTCTACGCACCGACACGCTCACGCACTTGCCGCGCGCGCCACGTGGCGGCAGCGGGGCCAGCGTGATGGTCAGCGGAACCTCGCTGCCGTCCTTGCGACGCCCGGTCAGCATAGGGCTGGCGCTCATCGCCCGGATACTGCTTGCGGCCATGAAAGTCTCGCGCAGTTTGGGGTGACCGGGACGAATCCGCTCTGGCACCAGCTGTTCGATCATGCTCCCGACCAGTTCCCCCGGTCCGTAGCCAAAGATTTCTTCGACCATCGGGTTGGTCAGCAATATCTGTCCGGCGGCATCGGCGACCAGCATGCCATCCGGCGCGGACTCGATGATGCTGCGGAACCAGTTTTCGGTCTCAAGCAATTCGGCTTGTTGCGCTTCCATTTCGACCGACTGTTCCTCCATCTGCGCCGCCTGTTTTTCCATGCGCTCGGCCTGTTCCTGCGTGGCAGCGAGCAGTTCCCTGGTTTTCAGGTTGCGGTCGAGAATCTCCATGCTGGTCGCCAGTACCGGTTGCAGCGTTTCCAGGACGGCTTTTTCGCGTTCGTTGAATTGCTGGAACGATGCCATTTCCACCACGCCCAGCACGCGGTCGCCATGAATGATCGGCTGCACAATGATGCAGGCGGGCGGGCTTTCGCCGAGACCGGAATTGATGCGGATGTAGTCTTGCGGTGCAGTTAACATGATGGGGGCTTTTTCCATCACGCACTGGCCGACCAAGCCCTCGCCGACGGTGAAACTGTTGTTCAGGGTCTTGCGCTCGCGGTAACCGTAACTTGCCAGCAAATTGAAGCGCCCATCGCTCTCCAGAACGTAGAACGCGCCATGACCCGCGCCCATCACCGGGGCAATCCTTGAAACAGCGGTTTGTGTCAGGGTACGGAAGTCTTCGGCCTGCTGCAGTGCGGCGCTGATTTCCGAGACATGGGATTTGACCCAGTGCTGGACATTAGATTTGCGGTAGATGTCCTGCAGCACGGTAATGGCGCGCGCCATGATGCCGATTTCGTTCGGGTAATCGGCATGCGGGATGGCTTCGTCGACCTTGCCGTCAGCCAGGTCTTCGACAGACTGTCGCAGTCGGTCGTTAGGACGCTGGATCGACAGACCGACCAGCACACCCAGGCCGCCGGTGAGGACCACGCCGATGGCAAGCAGCGAGAGTGCAATTATTCGTGTGCGGGCGGCATTTTCCCGCGCCTGGCCGAGCGCGGCGTCGGCGGCTTTTTCCTTAAGGTTGGTGAGTTCGTGAAGACCGCCGTCAGCTGCAGCGATCATGGCGCCGAATTCCTTGCTGGTGATGAATTGGGCGGCCACCGACGGTTGGGATTGCTCACGCTGAATCATATTGACTGCCTGCTCAATGCCCTCCAGTGCCTTGTTCAAGTCGCGTTGGAATATTTCATAACGAGCGATGGTTTCCGGTCGATACATGCGCTTGCGTGCCTCGGCCAGATCGATCATCAGTTTTTCGCGCGAACGCTTGATCGCGGCGAGTGATGCGTCACGGGTTGCATCGTCTTGCGCGATCAGCATGTGGCGCATGGCCCTGCTCATGTAGATCAGGTTAAGGTTGGCGTCCTTGATGCGCGAGATGCCGAGCAGGTCGTTGTCGTACATCTTCTCCATCTCGGCTTCGAGCTTCGACAGGCTTGAGAGCGAATTTAGCCCGATGGCAAGGGCGATCAGGATGCCGGCACTGAAGCCAATCATCAGCTTGGTGGTGAGCTTTAATCGTTCGACGAAATTCAAGAAGGTTTTCATGGATTTCCTTAGTGGCGGCGCCGGAATAGACGATGATAGTGGTCAATCGGGACGAACAGCGAGTTGCCGACAAAGCTGAGCGATTCCGATTGACCGATAAACAACAAACCTTGCGAGCGCAAAGCCTGATGAAAGCTTTTGATGAGTTTGTCTTGCAGATGCGACTTCATGTAGATCAGCAGGTTGCGGCAACTGACCAGATCAAGATTGGGTGGGGCCATGGTGAGCACATCGCGCTGCTCATAGCGAATGCAGGCGAGGAGTTCGGGATGGGTCTGGTAGTGATGTCCATGCGGCGTGAAGAAGCGCTCGCGCACGATGTGATCCATTTCCTTGAAGGCTGTCTGGCGATAGAGTCCTTCGCGGCACATTGCCAGCGCTTCGGGGTTGAGATCGGTACCGATGATCTCGATGGGTCGTGCGCCAGCCAGATCCTTGAGCATGATCGCCAGCGTCAGCGGTTCTTCGCCCGAAGCGCAGGCCGGCACCCAGACGCGCACCGGTTCATTGGCCGGCTTGTTCGCCACGAGTTTCGCCAGCGACATTTGCAGGACATCAAAAGACTCGCGGTCGCGGAAGAACGACGAGACTGAAACGAGGAAGAGGTGCTGCAGTACCTTGAGTTCGTCGGGATTGCGGAGAACGTACTCCTGATAGGCCTCAATCGTGTCGATGTTCAAGGTGGCTTTGCGCTTCGCAAGTCGGCGCAGCAGCGTCTCTTCCTTGTAACTGGAAAAATCGATGCCGGTGGCCCGCAGAATTTGCGGCAGCAGGCGCTGCAGTTCCCGGTAGGCCGGGTCGGTAACCATGGGGTCGGCGTAATCCGGCAGGCTTTCCGCGAGGGCGCGCGCCAGAGGGGTCGGGGCGTGGTCGGGGGGGCGCCAGTCCGGACGCGGCTTGCCGGGAAACAGCCTGGCCAGGGTCGGGCCGATTTGCGCCACCGGGAGTACCTGGTTCACTACCTTGGCGGCAATCGCCGCGGTCGGCATGCCGTCGAACTTGGCGTCGGCAGGTTCCTGAGCGAAGGTCAGGCCCCCGGCGGCCTTGATCGTCCGGCAGCCCTGCGTGCCATCCGACCCGGTACCCGACAGCAGGATGGCGATACCCTGCTGTCGGTGTGACTCGGCAATCGACGTGAATAGCGCATTCACGGAGGGCGTTGAGAGATGGCCGATGCCCGGCTCCTGCAGGTTCAGGGTTTCTCCGCGCACGTAGCCATCCTTCCCGGAAGGAATGACATAAACGGTATCCGGCACAAGCCGGGTATTTGCGGCAGCCAGTTGCACCGGCAGGGCCGATTCGCGCCCGATCAGACGCACCACCAGCGCATCGTGACCATCCTTGGCCATATGCTGGGCGACCACATAGGCAATGCGCCCGGTTGGCTGCATGTGAGCGAATAGCGGCAGCATGGCTTCCAGCCCGCCGGCGGAAGCGCCAACGCCGGCGATGATGAGGGAAGCACTCATGCTATCTCATCAGCCGTAGAAACAACCGGTAACCAGCCTGCCGATTCCGCCATGCCCCGACGGGTGACGCCCGGCGCCAGAGGATCGCTCCCCGATCCCTGATCAATGATGGTCGCCGTAAGGGCCGTCGTGTCTTGCATGATGGCACGCAAGCCGCGCGCCAGATACGGTGAAGTGGCTCTTGCCGTCTTGATCTCGATGGCATGCAATTGCCCATCCCGTTCGAGCAGCAGGTCGACCTCGGCACCACCGGCGGTGCGCCAGAAGTGGGCCACCCCGTGCGGATAGGCCACGGCTTCACGGCGCAACATATCTTCCAGCACAAAGGTTTCCCAACTCGCCCCACGAATAGGATGTGAGTCCAGCACGGTGAGCGAATCGATATTGAGCAGGTGATGCAGCAAGCCGGTGTCGCGCAAGTAAAGCTTGGGGGCTTTCACGAGGCGCTTGCCAATGTTGCGAAAGTACGGTGGCAAACGACGGAGCAAAAAACTTTGTTCGAGAATATCGACGTAGCGGGTGACGGTGGGCTGTGACAAACCCAGTGCGCCGGCAAACTGATTCAGATTGGCCAAGCCCCCTTGCGCGTGCGCCAGCATGGTCAGCAATTTACGCATCACGATGGGATCGGCGCTGATCCCGAGTGCCGGCAGATCGCGTTCCACATAGGTGCGCAGATAAGCTTCCCACCAGTCGCGGAAGTGCCCGCCACGCTGTCTCGCGGTAAACGCATCGGGGAATCCGCCCGCCAACCATAGCTGCCGATAGTCGGATTCCGGATGCTCGCCTGTCAATGTTTCCTGAACTGTCAGCGGTGAAAGCTCGAGAATGCCGACGCGCCCCGCCAGACTCTCGGCAACCTGGCGAACGAGCGACGGTTGGGCTGATCCCAAAATCACGAAACGCCCCATCCGCGTGCGGTCAGCGTCAATAGCCCCGCGCAGGGCATCGAACAGCACCGGCAAGCGCTGGGCCTCATCCAGAACCAACCCGCCCACTGCACGTGCATCCAACTGAAAACGCGGGTCTTCAGCAAACAAGGCATGCGTGGCCGGGTCTTCAAGGTCCAGATAGGTCATTTCTGGAAAGGTCTGCCGGGCCAGGGTGGTCTTGCCCACCTGGCGTGCGCCCAGAATCAGGACGGCGGGGAATTGTCGGGAAAGATGCCGCAAGCGATCAGCGCAGAGCCGGAGGTACATATCAGGTATATTTAAAGTTCAGATTTGATAATACTTGATATGCGGCATCAAATCCCGCTCAGCTTTTCCAGAGCTTCATCGAAGTCGAAGCCCTCAATGGCGGTGGCGACGGGTTTGAGCTTCGTGGCCAGGGGCGTTCCCTTGAGTTTGTCGAGCAGGTCGGAGAGTAGGTCGCCGGCTTCGGAGTCGCTTTCTTCGAGCAGGTGCTTGAGCTTTGCGAGCACGG
>CAZAWN010000143.1:0-2844 GCA_964488825.1 uncultured Methyloversatilis sp.
TCGCCTTCGACGCGGCCGGTAGCAGCGTAATCGACCCGGCGCGGCAGGTGCTGAGCCATGCGCTGATCGACGTGTTCTCACACTTCAACGAAATGGCGGAGCATCACGAGACCCGGGTCGGCACGCTGGATTCCCGCCACAAGATCATTGCCGACTACACCGTCGACTGGGAAACCTGGGTTGATCCCTCCGGCGGCTACCAATATTGTTCCCCGTCTTGCCAGCGGATGACCGGCTATGCGCCGCAGGATTTCATGGACGATCCTGGCTTGTTGGAGAAGATCGTGCATCCGGACGATGCGGCCGTTGTGGCGGAGCATTTCGCAGACCATTCGGCCGATGATCCCATCCATGAGTTGATCTTCCGCATCCGCCATGCCGATGGCGGATGGCGCTGGCTGGAGCATGTCTGCCAGCCGGTCGTTGATGATGCGGGCAACTTTCTTGGTCGACGCGCTTCCAATCGTGAGGTGACCGACCGTGTTTTGCTGTGGCGGCAACTCGCCGATGCGGTGTCGGCGGCTGAAAAAGCGACCCAGGCCAAGAGCACGTTTCTCTCCAACATGAGCCACGAGATACGCACGCCGCTGAATGCCGTGATCGGCTCGGCCCTGCTGATGCTGCAGGATGTTCACGAACCCAAGCAGCGCAAACGTTTGCAGCTCATCACCACGTCGTCGCAACAATTACTGGCGCTGATCAACGATATTCTCGATCTGGCCAAGATCGAAGCCGGCAGGATCGTGCTGGAGAAAGTCGATTTCGAACTGGACAAGGTGCTCGATACGGTGGCAAGCCAGATCGAGGAAAAACTCCAGGCCAAGGGACTGGCCTGGCGCGTCGACCGTCATCCATCTATCCCGGCGCGATTGACGGGCGACGCTCTGCGGCTTGGGCAGATTCTTATCAACTTTGCCAGCAATGCGGTCAAATTCACCGAGCAGGGAAGCATCGCGCTGAGCGTGCGACTGGTCGGACGTCACGACGATGGCTTGCGGCTGCGCTTCGAGATGCACGATACGGGCTGCGGTTTTGATCCAGCCAAGGCCGAGGCGATTTTCCAGCCTTTCGAGCAGGAGGACGGTTCGACGACGCGTAAGCACGGCGGCACCGGGCTGGGGTTGGCGATTTGCCGCCAGCTTGCCCACCTGATGGGCGGCGAAGTCGGTGCGATCAGCCAGCCCGGGCAAGGCAGCACCTTCTGGCTGGAAGCGAACTTGCCGGAAGCCCGCGATCAGGACATGATTGAACAGCAGCAGGGGCTGAAGGGCAAGCGGGTGATGCTGATCGGCGATCTGTGTCGCAAGCTGTTGGCGGGCAACGGGGAGACCGGAGACCATGGCGAAAGCGCCTCGCCAACGGCCGGGGACGCGCCCGAGAACCTGTGTGCCTACGCCCAGCGCAAGCTGCTGCTGGTCGAAGACAACCCGATCAATCAGGAAGTGATGCTCGATATTCTGGCGTCCGCCGGTTTGCGCGCCGATGTGGCCGACAACGGGCAGGAAGCGCTGGCGCGGGTGGTCGACCGCCGCTACGACCTGATCCTGATGGACATGCAAATGCCGGTGATGGGCGGGGTAGAGGCGACGCGGGCGATCCGGCGCCTGGCGGCCTACGAGAAGATACCGATCCTGGCCATGACGGCGAATGCTTTCGAAGCGGACCGGCAAGCCTGCCTTGCCGCCGGGATGAACGACCACATCGCCAAGCCGGTGGCGCCTGCAGTCTTGTATGCAGCGCTGCGTCGCTGGCTGCCTGCGCCGGTCGCCGCAGAGGAGGGCGGGGAGGCGCCTACCGGTGCCGTCCCGCCAGCGCCGACTTTCGAGCCCGATGCGGCCGAGGTGGTATTGCCCGTGTTGCCCGGTCTCGATCTTGAGGCCGGGCTGGGGTATTTGCAGGGCAAGCGGGCGCGTTATCGCCAGTTGCTTGAACGTTTGGTGCAGGACCACGCTCACGATCCGGTTGTGCTGCAGGAAAACATCCGCTCAGGAAATTACGTCGAGGCGCGCCGCTTGGCGCATTCGCTCAAAGGGGTGGCGGCCATGCTGGGGGCGGAAGCCATACGCACGCTCGCCTCGGCTATCGAAAACCGTGTGAAGGCCGAAGATTTGCCGCAAGCCACGGGAGAAATGGACGGCCTGCTCAGTGATCTCAAGCAGGCGCTCGACGGCCTGAAGCAGGCGCTGAATGTGGGAAAATATCAGCCATGATCCACTCCGTATTTCAGAACCCGGCATGAATTTCAGGATTCTCGATCAAGAGAACGAGCAAGAAGTGGCCCGCCTGTTCACTTCGACATTCTCGTCCTCTGAAGGGGAGCAGGAAGGGAGGCTGATCGGCAGACTGGCTGCTGCTCTGGGTGCACGGATCGACAATCGGGAAATCATCTGCATCGGTGCCGATGCGGACGGGTTAATGATTGGAGCGATCTTCTTTACCCGCCTTCGCTTCGATGAGCCCATCGAAGCTTACATGCTGGCTCCGGTGGCCGTCCGTACGGCACATCAGGGCAGGGGTGTTGGACAGGCATTGATCAATTTCGGGCTTCGGGAGCTGAAAAATCGCTCCGTATCCGTGGTTGTCACCTACGGCGATCCCGCCTTCTACTCCAAGGTGGGATTTCAGGCCTTATCGGAAGATGTCCTCCAGGCTCCGCTCTCCCTTTCAATGCCGGAAGGTTGGCTTGGCCAGTCATTGTCAGGAGAGGCAATTCCCATCCTGAAGAGCCGCCCTGCCTGCGTTCAGGAATTCAATAGTCCCGATTACTGGTAATTTCGACAGCATCACCCCCGCAAGATCGTCCCGCTGTCGCAGACGCTGACCGATTGGGCGCAGGGCTTGGCC
>CAZAWN010000143.1:2944-7546 GCA_964488825.1 uncultured Methyloversatilis sp.
TGGCCTGTCCTGAAAAAAACAACTCCCGGGTTTTTCCGTGTTTGTAAGCTTTCAGCGTTTGCCACGACTATTTCTTGCAATCCATCGAGAAACCAACCGGAAAACCAAGCGAACCATGAGCCTACTGAATGACATTACCCGCCTGCTGGGCGGCGCCGAAAAGCACGACCGTTTGCGCCACCAGGAGGACCTGCTGACTACCCTTCTGGTCATGGCGTGGATGGTCGAGGCGCGTGACCCCTACACGGGCGGGCATCTCTGGCGGGTGTCCCGCTTTGCACGGTTGCTGGCCATCGATGCCGGTCTGGCGGATGCCGATGTGGCGCGCATCGCCGTCGGTGGCTTCCTGCACGATCTTGGCAAAATCAGCATTCCCGACCATATTCTCGGCAAGAAGGATCGCCTGACCGAGGACGAATATGCAGTCATCAAGACGCATCCAGAAGTCGGCTGGCGCATGCTGGCCGGCCACCCGCTCGCCAGGTTGGCCGAGGCTGCCGTGCGCGCCCATCACGAAACGCCCGATGGCGCCGGCTACCCGCGCGGTCTGAAGGGGGCTCAAGTCCCTGTCGATGCGCGCATCGTAGGCATTTGCGATGCCTTCGATGCCATGACCAGCACCCGGCCCTATCGGCGCGGAATGCCGATCGAGAAGGCTCTATGCATCCTCGAGAATAATTTCGACTGCCAGTTTGACCGCGAGTACGGACAGCGTTTTGTTGCACTGGGCCGCGCTGGGGAACTCGATCACATCGTTGGCCACAGTGACGAAGGCATCCCGCTGCACGAATGTGTGATGTGCGGGCCGACGCTGGTACTGAGGCGCAACCAGAAGGCCGGCGATAGCGTCTATTGCCGCAGTTGCACCGGCGAGTATCGCGCCGAACAGCGTGAAGGACGGCTGGTGACCTTGCCGACCGGCCGCATGGCTACGCCCGCCGATCTTGAACCCGAGGCGGATGTCACGTTGATTGCCGATGTCGTGCGCGAATCGGCAAGAGCCTTGCTGGTCTGATCAATCCGGCCCGAGATACTCCCCGCGCGCCGGGTAGTCGTTCTTTTGAACGAAGTCGATGGCGCCGAGGATTTCGTCGAAATGCGGGCGGGCGAAAGGCATGGTTTGCGTTGAACCCCAGTAGAGCGTGCCGTCGGGGCGAACGAGGAACAGACCAGGTTCGGAAAACAGCGGCGGCTCATCGATGCCGATGGAGGTCTTGCCGCGCGAGGTGGAGAGGGTCAGGCCCCATTGCCGGGCGTTGGCGAGCGGCAAGCTGTGGGCGAATCGGAGCTTTTGCGCTGAAATCTTCTGCGCCATGGTGGCGGCGCGCTCGGCAGTATCGGAACTGATCGCCAACGGCAACACGCCGCGCTGGACGAAATCGTCGTGCAGCTTTTCCAGTTCGAGCAGGTATTTGGCGCACAAAGGGCAGTGCAGGCCGCGGTAGAAAACCAGCATGGCGAAAGTCGGCGGCGGCGTGACGGCAAGGGTGGCGGATAGATCGAAGCGTGTGCCATCGAGCAGCGTCACGGCGAGCGGCGGTACGGGCTGACGGGGAATCAGGATGTGTGGCGCGGTCATGATGTCTGCTCCTCATGGGGGGTGGGACGGGCGGGGTGTTGCTGGCATATCTGATGCAGAAAGTTCATTTGTTCGCGGTAGCGGCGGCAACCGCTGCAGATCAGCAGATGCATTTCCAGGCCGAGGGTTTCCGTGATGGCGAGGTCACGGTCCTGGGCTTCGGACATCAGTCGGGTGGCTTCCTTGCAGCTCAGCATGATTTTTCTCCTTGGCCGAACCAGGTTTTTTCGAGACAGGCGCGCAGCTGATGACGCGCGCGGTGCAGGATGACGTAGCAGTTGTTGCTGGCGATGCCCAACTCGCGGCAGATTTCCTCGATATCGAGGTCGAGCAGCTCGCGCATGGCGAAGATGCGGCCGGTATTGGCGGGCAGGTGGTTGAGACAGGCATCGAAGACCCGCCAGAATTGCTGGCGCGACAGGTCTTCTTCGGGATCGCCCCAGTCGGCGGGCTTGTGATCCGGTAGCCAGTGGCCGTTGGTTTTGAACAAGGTGTCGAACATTTCGGCGAAATCGGCCTCCTCGTCGCCAAGGGCCGAGATATTGACGCTGCGGTCACGCGTGCGCAAGGCATCGACGATCTTGTTCTTGAGGATCGAAAATACCCAGGTCTTGACGGCGGATCGGCCGGCGAAATTGCCGATGCCGCTCATCGCGGCGATCAGGGTGTCCTGCACCACGTCTTCGGCCAGCGCATCGTCGCGCAGTTGCAGTCGAGCAAAGCGCAGCAGATCGGGGGTGAAGTTGGCCAGGCTATCGGCCAGGCTGGCAGAGGTCATGAAGGTCGGCGCTCGTTGCTCAAGACAATGGGGCTACTTTCCAGTAGTCGTTCGAAACCGGCGCTTCTTACGCCTGCGCCAGCCGCGGCCGCGAATCGTCAGCCGGTACCGCTGCTTTTCCGGTTGCCGTGGACAAAACTGACCACCAGACCGATCACGGTGAGCGGGATCACATAGCTCATCATGATTCCCGAGAGGGCCGGCAAGTGCTCGTGTTTCTGAGCAGCCAGCACGAGGAAGGCGGTGTAGGCGATGTAGTAGCCGATGAACAGGACGCCTTCCCAGCGGGCGATTTCCCGGCCGCTCATGGCGATGGGCAGGCAGGCGAGGGCAACGGCAAGCATCACCCATAGATCGAAATTGCGCGCTGCTTCAGAGACGACGACGCCGCTGCCCGAGAGTATCCCGGCGACGCCCATGACTGCGAAGATGTTGAAGATGTTGCTGCCGACCACGTTGCCGACAGCGATGTCGCGTTCGCCACGGAAGGCGGCCACCAGCGAGGTGGCGATTTCCGGCATCGAGGTACCGACGGCAACGACCGTCAGGCCGATTACCAGGTCGCTGACGCCATAGATACGCGCCACGGCAACCGCCGCATCGACCAGCCAGTCGGCGCCGAGTACCAGCAGGCCGAGGCCGACGACGACCAGCGCCACTTGTACCCCCCAGTGGGCATCCCATTTGCCGTGGGTATCCGGCATTTCGCCGGCGAACTCGTCCTGTGTGGCCTGGCTGGCGCGACGCGACTGAGTGACGAGAAAAACGGTATAGACGACCACCAGGGCAAGCAGCACCCAGCCTTCACCGGCGCTCAGGATGCCGTTCATCGACATCACTACCAGCAGCAGGCTGGCGCCAATCATGATCGGGATTTCCTGGCGGATGATCTGCTCATTCACCGCCAATGGGACGATCAACGCCGAGAGGCCAAGAATCAGCAGGACATTGGCAATGTTGCTGCCGACCACGTTGCCGACGGCGATATCGCCGGAGCCGTTCAACGCCGCGCCAGCGGAGACCGCCATTTCGGGGGCGCTGGTGCCGAAGGCGACCACCGTCAGACCGACCACCAGCGGGGAAATGCCCAGCGTCAGGGCAAGACGTGAAGCGCCGCGCACCATCAATTCGGCGCCCACCGTCAGGGCGCCGAGACCGAGCAGAAACATCAGGATGTGGGTTTGCATGGGGACTCGCTGGAATAGCCTGTTGTGAAAGCCGCGCAGGATATCGCGAAACGGTCGGCCCGATGCCGGGAATGCGCCGGTGTGCCGTCTCGCCAGCGACCGAAGGAAGTCCCTGTGGGCGCCGACTTTAGCGAGAATGGCGCCAGCGGTGCGCAGCTCGTCCAGCAAGGCGGCGCGGCCGCTCAGACGTCCTTCCTGCTACAGATCGACGAGGGGGCGCTTCTGTAGAATTCTCTCAACGGGCGACTTTTGCGCATGAAAATGGCTTGAAGATCAAGCGCAATGCGTTGCTTGTCTGCCGTGGGGCGCCTAGCAGCTGTGCGCTTGTCATGGCGTTCGTGGCTTCAACTGATGCATGAATCGTTCAGGAGTGCTCGTCTTGGGAGACTTGAAATGCGTGTGATCGTTCAACGTGTCAAACAGGCTGCTGTTACCGTCGACGGCAAGGTCACCGGTCAAATTGAAACCGGCCTGTTGGTTCTGGCCGGGTTTGAAAATGCCGATCAAGCCAGCGATCTGGAATGGATGGTGCAGAAACTGGTCAAACTACGCATTTTTCCTGACGAGCAAGCTGTCATGAATCGCAGCGTGATCGATGCCGGCGGTGACGTACTGGCTGTTTCGCAATTCACCCTCTACGCCTCGACCAAGAAGGGCAACCGTCCCTCATGGGGGAAAGCGGCTCGGGGTGAGGTTTCTCAGCCCCTGTTCGAACAATTCGTGCAGCTGCTGTCCAGCACCTTGGGGAAACCGGTCCCGACCGGAGTTTTCGGGGCCGACATGCAGGTCAGTCTCGTCAACGACGGACCGGTAACGATACTTATCGACTCCAGGAATCCTGAGTGACGACAAACGAACCACGCCACTTAACCTTCGGGCAGGGTTTATTTCTCCAGCAGTTCGGTGTCCTCATGCGTGTAAGCGGGGCTGCAACAACAGAGAATATGCAGTGACTCGTTCCCGACCGCCTCGATACAGTGCGGTGTTCCCGGCAAAATCATGATCGAATCGCCCGGCTCCACCGGGAAACGCTCGCCCCCCAGGTGCATCAGCCCGCG